>CANLWQ010000108.1 GCA_947494405.1 Comamonadaceae bacterium
ACCAGCGTCAGCGGCAGTCTGCAGCCCCTCACCACAGCCGCGCTGCGCACCGCCTTGTGGCGCTACCCTTTGCAAAGTTTTGGTCTGATTGCACGCATCCATTGGCAAGCGTTGGGGCTGTGGCTCAAGCGTGTGCCGTTTGTGCGCAAGCCACCGCCTCCCGAACAGTTTGCCACCCGTGGTGGTCTGTGAATTTTTTGTCTCAACGCCTATTTTTTTGACCATGTCCAGCCTGCACTCCTCCAACCCCAGCGCCCCAAGCATTTCCAGCCCCAGCGCGCCCATGGCGGCACAACGCGCTTTGCGCATGCTCGAATCTTTGACTGTGGGCGGGCTGACGGTTGCCTTGCCCGACCAACGCGAGCTGACATTTGGCACCGCCCAAAGCGGGCCGCAAGCCAGTATTCGCATCCACGACTGGCAAGTGTTTGCTCTGACCATGCGCTCGGGTGACATCGGTTTTGCCGAGAGCTATATCGCCAAGCAATGGGACACGCCCGACTTAACCACATTGCTGCAACTGCTGGTGGCCAACCGGCGCGTGATGGACGATTTGATTTTTGGCACATGGTGGGGACGCTTGGCTTACCAAGTTCGCCACTGGATGCGGCGCAACACCAAAAAGAACAGCAGCAAAAACATCCATGCCCATTACGATTTGGGCAACGGTTTTTACAGCCTGTGGCTAGACCCCAGCATGTCTTATTCCTCGGCATGGTTTGAAAACGACTACAACCAACCCCTGATAGACGCACAACACGCCAAAGTGCGTCGCGCCTTGCGCATGGCGGGGGTGCTTGCGGGTCAGTCCCAGCGTGTGCTGGAAATTGGCTGCGGCTGGGGCGGCTTGGCTGAAATTGCCACCAAAGAATGCGGCGCCAAAGTCACGGGTATCACGCTGAGCCCCGCACAACTGGCCTATGCCAGCGAGCGCCTGGGCGCGCAATCGCTGCATGCAGATTTGCGTTTGCAAGATTACCGCGATACCGACGACGGCCCGTATGACGCGATTTGTTCCATAGAGATGATAGAAGCCGTGGGCCGGGCTTACTGGCCCACCTATTTCCAAACCATTGCGCGCTTGCTTAAACCCGGCGGTCAGGCTTGCATTCAAAGCATAGTCATCGCCGACGACTTGTTCGAGCGCTATGCCTTGGGCACCGACTTTATTCAGCAGTACATATTTCCCGGTGGCTTTTTGCCCAGCACCAGCCAGTTCAAAGCGCAAGCACAGGCAGCAGGCTTGCAAGTGGTCGACAGTTTTGCTTTCGGCCAAGACTATGCAGAAACCTTGAAACGTTGGCGCGAAACCTATGTACAGAGCTTGCCGCACATGGGCGACTTGGGCTTTGACCAGCGCTTTGAGCGCACCTGGGTGTTTTACTTGGCCTATTGCGAAGCCGCATTTTTAGAACGCAACACCGACGTGGTTCAGTTCACCTTGCGCAAACCCGCATGAACAACAAGCCAAGCGGGCATATGACTGCCTTGGCTTTGGCTCGCTTGGGCCTGCCCGCTTTGCCCTTGGCCTTTGTGGCTTTGCCTTTGTATGTGTTGTGGCCGCATCACTTTGCCACCGAGTTTGGGGTATCGCTTTCGTTGATCGGTGGCTTGTTGCTGTTGGCGCGCGCCTTGGATGCCGTGATAGACCCCAGTCTGGGTCACTGGCTAGACAGTTGTTATGCGCAAAGCCCGGCGCGCGTGCTGCGCCGCTGCTACATGGCCGCGCTGCTTTTGGGTTTGTCTTTTATCGGCTTGTTTTTCCCGCAATGGTTGCTGGGACGGGATGTGGCGCAAGCCGATTTGCTGCTGCTGACAGGCGCTTTGCTGCTGGTTTGTTATCTGAGTTACAGCGTGCTCACGATTGCCCTGCAAGCTTGGGGCGCTCGATTGGGCGGCGATGCCGTGGCTCGCAGTCGATTGGTGGGTTGGCGAGAGGGCTTGGGCTTGGCTGGCGTGATCTTGGCCTCTTTGGTGTCGGGCTATGCCGGTATACCGGCGTTGGTGGCGCTGTTCATTGGCGTGCTGGTTGTGGGCATGCTGTCATGGTCGGGCGCCATACAACCGGCGCCCAGCACTGACGCGGAGCAGAGCGGCTGGTGGTCTTCGCTTTGGCATCCTTTGAAAGACACCGAGTTTCGCGGCTTGCTTGGGGTGTTTATGGTCAATGGCATCGCGTCGGCCATTCCTGCCACGCTGCTGGTGTTTTTTGTGCAAGACCGCTTGCAGCTTGACGCTCAAATGCAAGCGCAGTTCTTGGGTGTTTATTTCGTGGCGGCTGCCTTGTCTATGCCGCTTTGGCTGCGCGTGATTGAACGCTTTGGTTTGGTCAAGGCTTGGGCCGCCGGCATGGCCATGGCGGTGTTGGTGTTTATCTGGTCCTTCGCCTTGGGCGCGGGCGATGTGTGGGGCTATACCGCTATTTGCGCGCTGTCGGGGCTGGCTTTGGGCGCAGATTTGATTGCGCCAGGCGCTTTGCTCAACGGCGTGCTGCAGCAACGTGGCCCCCATGCGATACATGCAGGCGCCTACTTTGGTTGGTGGCAAGTCGCTACCAAACTCAATTTGGCACTCGCTGCGGGTATTGCCTTGCCTCTGCTAGAGTGGTTGGGCTACACCCCTGGCGCGCAAGACGCCAGCGCCTTGGCAGCGCTCAGCGGGTCGTATGCCTTGCTGCCCTGTGCTTTGAAATTAACGGCTCTGTGGCTGCTGCTCAAAGCCTCACGACTCACACTGATGAACAAGGAGACTGTATGAATCGACGTTTATGGTTGTCTGCGGCCACGGCCACCGCCTTGGGCGCGACTGGCTGTGCGGGCCCCTCTTTGAACGACTATGCCCAAGCTCTGCCGGCACTCGATCTGAAAACCTACTTCAACGGCGTGATTGACGCTTGGGGTGTTTTCACCGACCGCTCGGGCCGCGTGGTCAAGCGCTTTACCGTGGTGATGAACTGCAGCTGGGATGGTGAGCAAGGTGTGCTCGACGAAGACTTTGTGTATTCCGATGGCAGCACCCAAAAACGCATTTGGAAATTGCAGCACTTGGGTGACGGCAATTACAGCGGTTCGGCCGATGATGTGGTGGGACTCGCCAAGGGCGCCAGCCGTGGCAATGCGTTTCGCTGGGGCTATACCTTGGCACTGCCGGTCGATGGCAGGGTTTGGGAGGTGCAGTTTGACGACTGGATGTACCTCATGAACGACCGCGTCATGCTCAACAAAGCCAGCATGTCCAAGCTGGGCATTTTTTTGGGTGAGGTCACTTTGGCGTTCACCAAGCGGGCTTAAACCATGGCTTGGCTCACGCCCTTTAACAAGCCCCTCACCGAATGGCACGGTCGCAGCGTGTGGCTGGTGGGCGCGTCCAGCGGCATAGGTTTGGCATGCGCCAAGGCCTTGCATGCGCTGGGTGCCAAGGTGTGTGTGTCAGCCAGACAAGAAGCCTTGCTGCATGCTTTTGTATCAGATCACCCTGGCAGCATGGCCTTGCCCTTGAACGTGACGGATGCGCAAGCGGTTCAAGCGGCGGCCCGCACCGTCCAAGCCCAGCACGGCTTGGATGTGGTGATGTATTGCGCGGGCGTCTACCAACCACTGCGTGCCACCGACTACAACTTGGCTGTCATGGAACAACACATGGCCGTGAATTACCACGGCGCTTTGTATGTGCTCGATGCCGTCTTGCCCGCTTTGCTGGCCCAAGGTCATGGTCACCTCAGCTTGGTGTCTAGCGTCGCTGGTTACCGAGGTTTGCCGCAAAGCTTGGCCTACGGCCCCAGCAAAGCCGCGCTCACCCATTTGGGCGAAGCCTTGTATTTGGATTTGCAAGACAGCGGCATTGGCGTGAGTGTCATCAACCCCGGGTTTGTAGAGACACCGCTGACGGCGCAAAACCAATTCACCATGCCCGCGCTCATCACGCCAGCGCAAGCCGCCCAATTTATTGTGCAAGGCTGGCGCGACGGCTTGTTTGAAATCCATTTCCCCAAACGCTTCACCCTGTGGCTGCAGCTGCTGCGGGTGTTACCTTACCGTTGGTATTTTTCATTGGTGCGCCGCGCCACAGGCTTATGAATACACCTTACAAGCATTTGCCGGACGTGGTGGACGCTTTGGTCGAGGTCTTTGAGCAGCTTCAACCCGCCGACCTGAGCAGATTTGGCAACTGGTATGCACCAGACGCACGCTTTAAAGACCCTTTCAAAGAGGTGCAAGGCGTGGCAGCCATTGAGGCTATTTTTGCGCACATGTTCGAGAGCCTGCATGAGCCGCGTTTTGTGGTGACCGAGCGCATCGTGCAAGGTCAGCAGTGTTTTTTGGTCTGGGATTTTGTGTTTCGCTTCAAGACCAGAGACAGCCAAACACTTCAATGCATACGCGGGGGTTCGCATTTGCAATTTGTGCCATCCGAGGACGGCGCTTGGCGCATCAGCTTGCACCGCGATTACTGGGACGCAGCCGAAGAGTTGTATGAAAAACTGCCGCTGGTGGGCAGCTTGATGCGCTGGCTGAAAAAACGCGTCAACAGTTAAGCGCTGGCCTTAAGCTGGCACGCTTTCCATGAAACTGGCGCGTTGCGCGAGCTTTTCTTGCAAGACAGCCAAGTTGGCATAGTCTTCGCGCCATCCGATATGGGGAAAGCGAAAGTCCAAATAGCCCAAAGCGCAACCCACAGCCAAGTCGGCCAAATTCAAATGCGTGCCGCAGCAATACGGCTTGTCGCCCAAGCCTTGGCTCATGGCCGCCAAACTGCCGTGCACCTTGCCCAAATGGCGGTCTATCCAAGCTTGGCTGCGTTCGGCTTCGCTGCGACCGGGCCAATTTGCTTCTAGGCGCGCGGTGATGGCCGCGTCAAGCAAGCCATCGGCCAAAGCTTCCCAGGTTTTCACCTCGGTGCGCTCACGCCCGCTGGGGGGAATGAGTTTGCCCACTGGCGACAAGGTGTCTAGGTATTCGACGATGACGCGTGAATCGAACAATGCCTCGCCGCCTTCCATGACCAAGCAAGGAACTTTGCCCAAGGGATTAGAAGCTGCGATGGTGGTGTCGCTGGCCCAAACATCTTCCTGCACAAATTCGTATTCAAGCTTTTTCTCGGCCATGACAACACGCACTTTGCGCACATAGGGACTGGGGACAGAGCCGATCAATTTCATACAGACATCTATTTGTTTCGCAGTCTGTCATTCTATAGAGTCAGCTTGGGGTCGCCTGCACAGCCCGCGGTTTAGCCACGCCTAGAATCGGTGGTATGACTACTTTTTCGGTGACCGCTTTATCGCCCTTGGATGGCCGTTACGCCAACAAACTCAAGCCTTTGCAACTGCTGATGAGCGAGCACGGTTTTATGCATCGCCGCGTTCAAGTCGAGGTGGCGTGGTTCATCGCCTTGAGTGACACCGGCATGCCCGAGTTCGCGCCCCTGAGTCAGGCGGCACGGCAACACCTGGCGCAGCTGGTGCTGGCCTTCTCGCCGCAAGACAGTTTGGCCATCAAAGAGATTGAGCGCACCACCAACCATGATGTGAAAGCGGTGGAGTATTGGCTCAAAGCCCAATGCCAGTCAGCGCAGTTAAGCAGCGCATTGCGAGAAGAGTTGGGGCGTGCCAATGAGTTCATTCACTTTGCTTGCACCAGCGAAGACATCAACAACACCAGCCATGCTTTGCAACTGCAAGCCGCGCGCGAGCAAGTGCTGCTGCCCGCGATTGATGCGCTCATCGACAAACTGCGCCACATGGCGCACCAGTATGCCCACCAAGCCATGCTCAGTCGCACCCATGGCCAAACCGCCAGCCCCACCACGGTGGGTAAAGAAATGGCCAATGTGCTGGTGCGCGTACAAAACGCCCGCCAGCGCATTGCTGCGGTTGTTCTCTTGGCCAAAATGAATGGCGCGGTAGGCAATTACAACGCCCATGTGTCGGCCAGCGCGGATATTGATTGGCCGGCCTTTGCGCGCCGCGTCATCGAATCACCCACCAGCGCGGGCGGCTTGGGGCTGGTGCAGCAAACCTACAGCATTCAAATCGAGCCGCACGACTACATGGCCGAATTGTTTGATGCCATCGCCCGAACCAACACCGTGTTGATAGACCTGTCACGCGACTTGTGGGGCTATATCTCTTTGGGTTATTTCAAGCAAAGTTTGAAAGAGGGTGAAATTGGTTCGTCCACCATGCCGCATAAAGTCAATCCGATTGATTTTGAAAATGCCGAAGGCAATTTGGGGCTGGCCAATGCCCTGCTACGCCACTTGAGCGAAAAGCTGCCTATCAGCCGCTGGCAGCGCGACTTGTCTGACAGCACAGTGCTGCGCAATATGGGGGTAGCTTTGGGCCACTGCGATTTGGCTTACCAGTCTTTGTTGCAAGGCTTGAATAAGCTGGAGCTCAACAGCCAAGCTTTGGACGCTGATTTAGACAATGCGTGGGAAGTTTTGGCCGAGCCGATTCAAACCGTGATGCGCCGCTATGGTGTGGCCGGCGCTTACGAGCAACTCAAAGCCCTGACACGCGGCCAGCGCGTCACCCGCGAAGACTTGCATGGGCTGATCCACGCTTTGGCCATTCCTGATAACGAAAAACAGCGCTTGCTGGCTTTGACGCCGGCCAACTACATAGGTTTGGCAGCCGAGTTGGCTTTGAAAGCTTAGTGGCCTCAGGACCTGGCGCGTTCGGCATAGCGGTTAAACCGCCATGAGTCGCCGTGCAAGGTGATGCGCCGCCAGACCGCACGTTTGGCCACAGGGCTCATCTCGGGCCAGCGTTGCACCTCCTCGAAGCTGCGACCACAGCCTTTGCACATAGGGTCGCCTTGGCTGGTGGAACAAATGGCGATGCAAGGCGTGTCGGTGGTGGTGTCGTACCACGCTTGCCATGCAGCAAAGGCTTTGGGAGGAAACCCTTTTTCCGCCGCAAGTTCTTGGTGGTGGTAAATCATCAGGGCATAGACCTCAGCCAAGGCGCGCAACTCGGGGGCCAAGGTCACGCCGTCA
>CANLWQ010000109.1 GCA_947494405.1 Comamonadaceae bacterium
AAAAAGCCACCATGGTGGCTGAAAAGTCCAACGCAGTCACCTTTAAAGTTTTGCAAAACGCAACCAAGCCCGAGATCAAAGCCGCGGTGGAGTTGATGTTCAAAGTTGAAGTCAAAGGCGTGTCTGTGGTGAACACCAAAGGCAAGACCAAGCGATTTGGACGCTCCATTGGCCGTCGCGACAATGTTCGCAAAGCCTATGTGACGCTGAAGCCCGGTCAAGAGCTGAACTTGTCAGGAGAGGTGGCTTAATCATGGCAGTCGTCAAAATGAAACCCACGTCACCCGGCCAGCGCGCCGTGGTGAAGGTCACGCGTGACCATTTGTTCAAAGGCCCAGGTTATGCGCCTTTGCTCGAACCGCAATTCCAAAAAGCGGGACGTAACAACAACGGCCACATCACCACCCGCCACAAGGGCGGTGGTCACAAGCATCACTACCGCGTCGTTGACTTCCGTCGCTCTAAAGACGGCATTCCCGCCAAAGTTGAGCGTATCGAATACGACCCCAACCGCACAGCGCATATTGCGTTGGTTTGCTACGCTGATGGCGAACGGGCTTACATCATT
Organism: Comamonadaceae bacterium; assembly: GCA_947494405.1. Taxonomy (GTDB): domain Bacteria; phylum Pseudomonadota; class Gammaproteobacteria; order Burkholderiales; family Burkholderiaceae_C; genus Limnohabitans. The sequence goes on from CANLWQ010000109.1 coordinate 569, forward strand.
GCGCCACGCGGCTTGGAAGTGGGCGCCACCATCCAAAGTGGTTCTGAAGCTCCTATCCGTGCAGGCAACACATTGCCTATTCGCAATATCCCAGTGGGTTCAACCATCCATTGCATAGAGATGCGTCCTGGCAAAGGTGCGCAAATCGCACGCTCTGCTGGCACCTCCGCCACATTGTTGGCGCGTGAAGGCACTTACGCTCAAGTGCGTATGCGCTCAGGTGAGGTTCGCAAAGTTCATATTGAATGCCGTGCCACCATTGGTGAAGTCGCCAATGAAGAGCACAGTTTGCGTCAGTTGGGCAAGGCTGGTGTCAAGCGCTGGATGGGTATTCGCCCAACCGTTCGCGGTGTGGCCATGAACCCCATCGATCACCCACACGGCGGCGGTGAAGGTCGTACCGGCGAAGGCCGTGCAGCAGTTGACCCATGGGGCAATCTGACCAAAGGCTACCGCACCCGCAACAACAAGCGTACGCAAGTCATGATCGTCTCGCGTCGCAAGAAATAAGGGTTAAAAAATGACACGTTCACTTAAAAAAGGCCCGTTTGTCGACCACCATTTGTTGGCCAAGGCTGAAAAAGCCGTCGCCAACAAAGACAAAAAGCCCATCAAAACTTGGTCACGTCGCTCCATGGTTCTGCCTGACTTCATTGGCTTGACCATCGCGGTTCACAACGGCAAGCAACATGTGCCGGTCTATATCACCGATCAGATGGTGGGTCACAAGTTAGGCGAATTTGCCTTGACGCGGACCTTCAAAGGCCATCCAGCGGACAAAAAAGTCCAGAAGAAGTAAGGAGCAGCTATGGAAACACGTGCAGTCCTGCGAGGTGTGCGCTTATCGGTCGACAAAGGCCGTTTGGTTGCAGACTTGATACGCGGCAAAAAAGTGGACCAGGCTTTAAACATCCTGACATTCACACAGAAAAAAGCAGCGGGCATTGTTAAAAAAGTGCTCGAGTCAGCCATCGCCAATGCAGAGCACAACGATGGCGCTGATATTGACGAGTTGCGCGTCAAAACCATTTACGTGGAGCAAGGCGCAACCCTCAAGCGTTTCACCGCACGTGCCAAAGGCCGTGGCAACAGCATCAGCAAGCCCACATGCCATGTGTATGTGACGGTCGGCAACTGAAAGGTCTAGGAAAATATGGGACAAAAAATCCACCCCACCGGTTTCCGCTTATCGGTGAGCCGCAACTGGGCCAGTCGCTGGTACGCCAGCAACAAAGATTTCGCCGGCATGTTGGCAGAAGACATCAAGGTGCGTGAGTACCTGAAGATCAAACTCAAGAGCGCTGCTGTCTCTCGCATCTTGATTGAGCGTCCTGCAAAAAATGCGCGCATCACTATTTTTTCCGCACGTCCTGGCGTGGTTATCGGTAAAAAAGGTGAGGACATTGAAAACCTCAAGAAAGAATTGGCCGCTCGTTTGGGCGTACCTGTTGCAGTCAACATCGAAGAAGTGCGCAAGCCCGAAATCGATGCTCAACTGATTGCCGACAGCATCACGCAACAGCTTGAAAAGCGCATCATGTTCCGTCGCGCCATGAAGCGCGCCATGCAAAACGCCATGCGTTTGGGTGCCCAAGGCATCAAGATCATGTCTGCGGGTCGCTTAAACGGTATCGAAATTGCGCGTACCGAGTGGTACCGCGAAGGCCGTGTGCCACTTCACACTTTGCGTGCAGATATTGACTACGCAACTTCTGAAGCCAAAACAACTTACGGCATTATTGGCGTCAAAGTTTGGGTTTACAAGGGTGATACCTTGGGCCGCAACGATGCGCCTGCAGCACAAGAGCCGCGTACTGAAGACGAACGCCGCCCACGCGGTCCTCGTCGTGACGCTCGCCCCACTGGCGACCGTCCACCAGCTCGCAGTGGCGCTCGTCGCCCTGTTGGCTCCAATGCCGCACCGGCGGATGGCAGCGATAAACCCGCTGAAGCCACCGATGCTCCCAAAACCACCGTCAAGCGCGTCCGCAAGGTAGCCGCGCCCGCATCCACTGGCACGGATGCGGACGGCAAAGGAGAATAAGCATGCTGCAACCAGCGCGCCGTAAATACCGCAAGGAACAAAAAGGTCGCAACACCGGCATTGCCACACGTGGCAATACCGTGGCGTTTGGTGACTTTGGCTTGAAGTCAACCGACCGTGGTCGTTTGACTGCACGCCAAATCGAATCCGCTCGACGCGCGATTTCGCGTCACGTCAAACGGGGCGGTCGTATTTGGATTCGCATCTTCCCTGACAAACCTATTTCCCAAAAACCTGCAGAGGTTCGTATGGGTAACGGTAAAGGCAACCCCGAGTACTACGTGGCTGAAATTCAGCCCGGTAAGGTGTTGTACGAAATCGTGGGTGTGCCCGAAGAACTTGCGCGTGAAGCATTTCGTTTGGCCGCAGCCAAACTGCCTTTACGCACCACCTTTGTTTCGCGCCTGATCGGCCAATAATTCAGGAGACAACATGAAAACATCTGAATTACGCCAAAAAGACGTCGCTGGCTTGCAAACCGAAATCAAGGAATTGCAAAAAGCGCATTTCAATATGCGCATGCAAAAAGCCACCCAGCAATTGAACAATACCGCGCAAATGAAGGTCACCCGTCGCAGCGTTGCGCGGGTCAAAACCATACTTGCAGAAAAACAGGCGAAGGAGTGACCACATGACAGAAGCAAAACCATCACTCAAACGCACACTGATCGGTAAAGTTGTCAGCGCTAAGCGCGCTAAAACAGTCACCGTTTTGGTCGAGCGTCGCGTCAAGCATGCGCTCTACGGCAAGATCGTGGGTAAATCCAGCAAATACCATGCGCATGATGAAACAGGTCAGTACCATTTGGGTGACGTGATCGAAATCACCGAAAGCCGTCCTATTTCTAAAACCAAAAATTGGGTCGCTACCCGTTTGGTCGAAAAGGCGGCAGCGCTATAAGTGTTATCAGGTTGCGTATAAACACAATCTTCAAAATGGCCCACAATCGTGGGTCATTTTCATTTCAAGGAGCTCAATATGATCAAAGTCGGCGACACCCTTCCCCACACCACCTTAATGGAGTACTCTGAAGTTGAGGGCAATGGTTGCAGCATAGGCCCCAACCCAGTGGACGTGGCCAAAGCCACCGCTGGCAAGACCATCGCTTTGTTTGCGCTGCCAGGCGCCTTCACACCCACCTGCTCTGCCAAACATGTGCCTGGCTATATGGACAAACATGCTGAACTGATCGCCGCAGGCGTGGATGAAATTTGGTGCGTCAGTGTGAACGACGCTTTTGTCATGGGCGCATGGGGACGAGAACTGCACACAGCTGGCAAAGTACGCATGTTGGGCGACGGCGACGCAGAGTTCACCAAAGCCACAGGCCTGACCTTAGACCTCACAGGCAAAGGCTTGGGACTTCGCTCTAACCGTTACTCCATGCTGGTCAAAGATGGCAAGGTAGTGACGCTCAATATTGAAGGCCCAGGTAAATTTGAGGTCAGCGACGCAGACACTTTACTGTCGCAGACCAAACACTGAACCGGTAAAAAATAGCGACACTAAATCGCACTGGCTTGACGCAAAGCCGCCAGTTGGCTTGCGTCAAGATTCAACCACTCTTGCAAAACCTCATCGGTATGCTGGCCCAACAGTGGTGGAGGTAAATCACGCCTCACAGGCGTTTGACTGAGCTTCATGGGGCTGGCGACCAAATCGAGGTCAACCCCTGATGCGTGAACCCAATGATCGACCATCTGGCGAGATTGAACATGGGTGTCGTTAAAAACCTCGGACAAATTATTGATGGGGCCGCAAGGCACTTTGGCGGCCTCTAGTGCTTCTAGCCAAACATATTTACCGCGTGTGAGCAAGACTTCGCTCAGCATGGGAACCAATGCATCACGGTGACGAACACGGTCTTGGTTGCGACCAAAGCGCGGGTCACGTGACCAATCTGACCTACCCAAGGCTTCACAGAACTTGACAAACTGCCCGTCATTGCCAACCGCCAAAATCATGAAATCTCTTTCGCCATTGGCTTTAGGCGCCACCTCAAAGACTTGATAGGGGACGATGTTGACATGGGCGTTTCCCATGCGTTGCGGCGGAGGGAGCTTGGCGCCGTTGACCAAATAATTGGCGCCCAAATTTGCCAGCATGGCCACTTGGGTATCGAGCAAAGCCATGTCGATGTATTGGCCTTGGCCCGTGCGCTCAGCATGTCGAATCGCCGCCAAAATGGACACGGTGGCGTACATGCCAGTGAACAAATCAGCAACAGCCACGCCTACTTTTTGAGGACCACCTCCGTTAACGTCTTGTTCGCCGGTGACGCTCATCAAGCCACCCATGGCCTGAATAGCGAAGTCATAACCGGCTCGCTCGCTGTAGGGGCCGGTCTGACCAAAACCCGTGATGCTGCAATAGACCAAGCGGGGATTGATGGCTTTGAGGCTTGCATAGTCCAAGCCGTAGCGAGCCATGTCGCCAACTTTGAAATTCTCGATAAACACATGGCTATTCAATGCCAACGAGCGAACCAAATCTTGACCTAAAGGGTTGGCTATATCGCAGGTCATAGAGCGTTTATTGCGGTTGGTGCCAAGGTAGTAAGCGGCTTCGGCGGTGTCATTGCCATTTGCGTCATGCAAAAAAGGCGGCCCCCAACCACGGGTATCGTCACCGGTTCCAAGGCGTTCAACTTTGACCACATCAGCACCTAAATCAGCCAAAATTTGGGTTGACCAAGGGCCCGCCAGTACGCGGGATAAATCTAATACACGTATGCCATCTAAAGCGTTCATGTGCGGATTATTGCAAACGACGAAACAAGGGTGATAATCGAAAGGTATTTCTAAGAGCACATGAGCACACGCATTCTTTTAATAGCCCATGCACCTTTGGCCAGCGCCCTCAGGGATTGCGCTTTGCATGTTTTTCCAGACTGCGCCCCTGCGGTAATCGCTGTTGACGTGCTGCCTGACGCATCCCCTGAGGACAGCTTACAAGCCGCTCAACAGCTGCTGGGAACCCCTATCAACCAAGACACCTTGGTCTTAACAGATGTTTTTGGTGCAACCCCTTCCAATGTGGCCAAGCGCTTGGTCAGCGGCATGCAGTCGCGCTTGATTGCTGGCGTGAATTTGCCGATGTTGCTGCGCACCGTGTGCTACAGACATGAAACGCTTGAGGTGCTCACACAGCGTGCCTTATCTGGTGGCACGCAAGGCGTGATGCAAGTCGCGTGTGACAACGAACCCCCCCTTTCTTCTTGAGTGAAATATGCAGAAACAAACCATCACCATCACCAACAAATTAGGTCTGCACGCAAGAGCCTCGGCCAAGCTGACCAAACTCGCTGGCTCTTTTCCCTGCCAAGTGTGGATCAGCAAGGGCGAACGCCGAGTCAACGCCAAAAGCATCATGGGCGTGATGATGTTGGCCGCAGGACTGGGAATTGAAGTAGAGATGGAAACCGATGGCGAGCAAGAGGCAGAGGCCATGCAAGCTTTAGTGGCTTTATTTGCAGACAAATTCGGCGAAGGCGAATAATTCCATGACCTTCTCCATCCACGGCTTAGCTGTTGCTCGCGGGATCGCCATTGGGCGAGCCGTCTTGGTGGCATCTAGCCGAGTGGATGTGGCGCATTACTTCATAGAGCCGGGTCAGATCGAGCAAGAAATCGAGCGCATCAATCAATCGCGCCACGCTGTTATGGTGGAGATTCAGCGCATTCAAAAAACAGTGCCCAAAGATGCACCACCCGAACTTCCCGCATTGCTCGAGGTGCATCTGATGCTCTTGCAAGATGAGATGCTGGCTGATGGGGTTAAGCATTGGGTGACCGACCGTTTGTACAACGCTGAATGGGCATTGACTTCACAACTCGAAGTGGTGGCCAGACAGTTTGACGATATGGAGGACGCCTATTTGCGCGAACGCAAGGGGGATCTGGAGCAAGTGGTTGAACGCTTGTTGCGGCACATGAAAGGCCTGCCAACCAGTTTGCCGCAACCTGCGCAACGAAAACCCGGCACGTGGCAGCAAGATTTGTTATTGGATGACAGCCACGATGTGCCCTTGGTATTGATTGCCCATGATTTGTCACCAGCAGACATGCTGCAATTCAAACAAAGCGTGTTTACCGGTTTTGTCACCGATGTAGGTGGCAAAACCTCGCACACAGCGATCGTGGCGCGCAGTTTGGACATACCTGCGGTGGTGGGTGCGCGCAATGCCAGTCATTTGGTGCATCAAGATGATTGGGTCATCATCGATGGCGACGCTGGCGTCATTATCGTCAGCCCGTCGCCCATTATTTTGGCGGAATACGCCTTCAAACAACGCCAAGCCGAGTTGGAGCGCGAGCGCCT
>CANLWQ010000110.1 GCA_947494405.1 Comamonadaceae bacterium
GACCAAGCCCATGAGCATGATAACCCCAATGATTGAGAACAAAGACAAGGTGGACTGAAACAGCATCAGCGCCAACACCACGCCAATCAATGTCAACGGCAGAGCGGTCATCAAGGCAAGCGGTTGTAAAAAGCTTTTGAACTGGCTGGCCAAGATCATGTAAATAAAAACTATCGCCATCACCAGAGCGGAAATCGCATAAGCGAAGGACTCCTTCATGCTTTTCGTCGAGCCGCCAAACTGATAGCGATAGCCATCGGGCAGTTGTATGCCAGCCATGATGGATTGGATTTCTTTGGACACATCGCCGCTGGCGCGCCCGAAGGCATTGCCGCTGAAGGACACTTCACGCGAGAGTTCGCGGCGGTTGATTTGGTTGGGGCCTACGCCTTCGCTGACCTGCGCAACTTGGTTGAGCCTGACGGTGCGCGTGCTGCTATCGGCTGCAGGGGGCAGGTTGAACGGCAGGCGTTCCAAGTCTTGTGGCGTGGTGCGTGCGTCGGGTGAGAGGCGCACCACCACATCATAGGTTTGGTCATTGCTGGCGCGCCACACGCCAATGTTTTGACCGGCGACCAAGGTTCGCAGTTGCTCAGCAATGCTGCTCGCACCCAAGCCAAACTCAGAAGCGGCTTCGCGCTTGATGGCGATATCAATCGTGGGCTTGTTGGGTTTGACGCTGGACTCTACATCCACAAAGCCTTTGACATTTTCTAACTTCGCCATGACTTGCGCCGCCAAGCGCTCAAGCTCGACTTGGTCTGGGCCCAGAAGAAAAAACTCGATTTGTTTGGAACCACTCACGCTATCGAGTTGACCCACATGCGTGACGGTGATGCCAGAGAGTTGCGTCAAGCGTTGGCGAATATCGGGCGTGATGATGTTGAGGCTGCGCGCACGCATGCCGCGATCGACCAAACGGAAATACACATTCGCATAAATTTTGCCGTTGGCGTTGCCGGTGTTGATGGTGGTCAAGGTGTAGCGCACTTCGGGCAAGCTGCGCAGCAAGTTTTCTACCTCTTTGGCTTTGCGCTCTGTGACTTCCAAAGAAGAGCCTACAGGCACATAAAAAGTCACGGTGGCTTCAGAGTAATCAGACTTGGGCACGAACTCGGTGCCCAACAGCGGCACCATGAAAAGACTGCCAATGAAAATACCCAAAGCGGCCAAAACCGTTTTCAATTTGTGCAGCAAAGCCCAAGCCAACAGACGCTGGTAAATCATGCTCAAGCGCTCGGTTGTGGTCTCAAACCAGCCGGTGACGCGTCCAATGGAGTTGTCATACCAGTTGCGCGGTTTGGCGGCTTGGCCTTGAATGTGGATGCTGGGGTCATGCCAAACGCTGGAAAGCATGGGGTCTAGGGTGAAGCTGACAAACATAGAGATAACAACCGCCACCACAATCGTCAAACCAAACTCGTGGAAGAACTTGCCAATCACGCCTTCCATAAAGCCAATGGGCAAAAAAACCGCAACGATAGAGAAGGTGGTGGCCAACACCGCGAGTCCAATTTCTTTGGTGCCTTCCATGGATGCAGTGAAGGCGTTTTTACCCATTTGCACATGGCGAACAATGTTTTCTCGCACCACGATGGCGTCATCTATCAGCAAACCAATACAAAGAGACAATGCCATGAGCGTCATCATATTGATGGTGAAACCAAACAGGCTCATGAATAAAAACGTACCGATCACCGCAATCGGCAGCGCCAGCCCGGTGATGATGGTCGAGCGCCACGAGTTGAGAAACAAAAACACAATCAGCACCGTGAGTAAAGCGCCTTCAATCAGTGTTTTTTTCACGTTGTTGACCGCCACGCGAATGGGACGCGAGCCATCAAAAATCGGCTCCAAACGCACCCCAGGGGGGAGTTGGCGGCGCATGGTTTCCATGGTGTCTGTCAACCCATCAACCACATCAATGGTGTTTTCGTCTTGTGCTTTTTGCACCGATAACAACAAGGTGCGCTCGCCGTTGTACAGCGCCATATTGTCCAACTCTTGCGCGCCATCATTGACCTTGGCCACTTGGGACAAGCGCACATAGGTGCCGCCTTTGCGGGCAACGATGATGTTGCCAAAATCTTCGGGACGCTTCATGCGCGCTTGCACTTGCACCACGCGGTCTTGCTGTATAGAGCGCACAGAGCCCACAGGCAAATCTTGGTTTTCGCTGCTGACAGCGGCCACCACTTGGGCGGCGGTGACGCCCAAGGACTCCATGGCTTGCGGGTTGAGGTAGAGATTGATTTCTCGCTTGGTGCCACCTACCAAAGCGACTGAGCCCACACCGCGCACATTTTCCAGACGTTTTTTAAATACCTGATCAGCCCAATTGGTCAACTCCACCGTGCTCAGTGGCTGGCTTAAACCAGTGGCTTTGGTGTCAGGCAACACCGCTACCGACCAAATCGGGCGGCTGGTGGGATCAAAGCGCAGAATCCGCGACTCTTTGACTTCAGGACGTAAAAACGGGTGCACATTGGAGACTTTTTCACGCACATCATCAGCCGCTTTGCGGCCGTTGACATACAGCTGAAATTCGATGACCACCACCGATAAACCTTCGTAGCTGCGCGAGGTGAGGGCGCTGATGCCTGCAATCGAGTTCACCGCTTCTTCGATTTTTTTACTGACTTCGCTTTCGATAATTTCGGGCGAAGCACCCGGGTATTCGGTGGTCACCACCACCACAGGCAAATCGATACTGGGAAACTGGTCTATTTTGAGACGTTGATAGCTGAACAGTCCCAGCACCACCAAGGCGAGCATCATCATGGTGGCAAACACCGGATTGCGAAGACTGACCTGAGTGAACCACATGGCTTAGGGCTTGGCGGGTGTTGCGGGGGCGGGGGCGCTGCTTGGCGTGCGAACAACCAAACCTTCGCGCAAAGCGCCTGCAGAGCTGAGCAAAATTAAGCTTTTGGCGGGCAAGCCACTGACCTCAACCCAAACCGTGGTGTCGGTTTGTCCAGGCAACATGCCACGCAAACCTGTTTTTACCCGGTGGTGAACCACCTTGCTGTTTTCAATGACCTGCACATAAGGCTCGGGTTTGTCGGTGCGAACCGCGTCAAGGGGAATGGCCACGGCAGTGTGTTGACCCAAAGCCAGTTGACCTTGACCATACAGACCTTGTCGCAAACCGCCTACGCTGTCCAAGCGCAAATACACCAACACGCTGCGGCTGCCCGCTTGCACATTCGGGTTGATGCGTTGCACCTTGGCGCTCACAGCTTGGTTTCTGCCTTCAATTTGCAGCATGGCTTGCTGGCCTGTGCGTACATCAATCGAGTCTGCAGGACTGAGTGTGGCCTCGAGTTCCAAGCTGTTGATGTCGACCAACTCAAGCAGGCGTCCATCCACAGCGACACGCTCGCCGGGCTGGGCCAAACGGGCTGAGACTTGGCCAGAAATGGGTGAAGTGAGTACCGCGTCATCAAGCACTTTGCGGGAAACATCAGCCCCAGCGAGCGCGGCCTTGTAAGTGGCTTCTGCGCCGGCCAAGCTGGAGAGGGAGGTTTCCAGCGCGGTGACCGAAATAAAGCCTTTGTCCACCAATGATTTGTTGTTGTCGTATTGACGCTTGGCGATATCGACTTGGGCTTTGGCTGCCTCGGCCTGCTGCTCGGCTTGGCGAAGCCTGCGCTGGTATTCGCTGGGGTCTATGCGCGCAACCACTTGGCCGGCTTTGACGCTGTCACCTTCGCGAAGCTTTAATTCGGTGATTTCGCCAGCAACACGCGACTTGATGAGCACGGTATTGACCGCTTTGAGCGTGCCTGAGACAGGCAGGTTCTGAACCAAGCGCTGCTCTACCGCCAGCAAGGTGGCACTGGCAGGAATTTCAAAAATGGCAGGCGCAACAGGCGAGACAACCGCAGGGGTTGCAGGCGGCGCGGGTGAACGCATATACCAAGCAGCGCCGCCCAGCATGACCGCAGACAGCAAAATGACGCCACCCCAGCCTTTGATTTTGAAATTCATCTGTGCCTGCTCCGAATAAATAAAAGCTGACGGCTTAACGCCGACGCCAAGCTTGCACCATGAGCTCAACATGGTTTCGCAAAAAAGTCTCTGGATCGAGGTTGTTATGTGAAGCGTTGCAGGCCAAGGCATGCTTCCACATGGTCACATACACAATCGCACTGACCAAACTGTGCACCGCTTGTTCGGTGTTGAAAACCACAAACTCACCGCTATCGATGCCGCGTTGCAAAATACGCTGAAACAACTCGTGTCCAGGGCGTATGACTTCTTGGTCATAAAACTGCACCACCTCAGGAAAATTATTGGCCTCGCTCATCACCAACTTGGTGATGCCGCTGGCATCGGTTGAGCCAATCCGCTGCCACCACGACACCATGGCGTACTCCAACATAGCGGAGCTTGTGCCAAGAAACTCCTCAAACTCTTGGTTCCAAGCGGGAAAATGGTCGGCCAAATTGGCGCGGATTACCGCTTTGAACAAATCTTCTTTGCTGGAAAAATAAAGAAACAAAGTTCCCTTGGAGACGCCGGCGCTGGCAGCCACATCCTCCACCTTGGTGGCAGAAAAGCCTTTGCTCACAAACAGGCTCAGTGCCGCGTCGAGCAACTCCCCGGGGCGGGCCTCTTTGCGGCGCTCGCGCTTGTGCGCATGGGATGTTTCGCTGAGAAAAGAGGTGGTTTGCATATTAATGACTGGTTGGTTAGTAATGTAACCGACCCAGCCATTCACGTAAAACAATTCTTGATTTTTCTAAGCCGCTACCTGAGGGTATGAAGTCGGTTTCCCAACGCAGCGGAGGTTGTATGTAGCCCAAAGGGGCAGGCAGGACCTGAAATCCAGCGGCTTCAAACAGCATCTTGCTGCGCTGCATATGCCAGTCTTGTGTGACCAAGGCAATGCGGGTAATGCCTTGGGGGGATAAGAGGGCAAAAGAGCGAAGAGCGTTTTCACGCGTATCGCGGGAATCACCATCGCTGAGGTAAAAAGACATGCCAAAGTCGCGTTTCAATGCATGAGCCGCCACTTGCGCCTCAGATTGGGTTTGGGATGAAGGCGCGGCCCAACCCTTGCCTCCGCTGTAAAACAAAGGCAAATCGTGAAGTGTCTTCAAATACCTGCCGTAGACCAAGCTTTGATAAGCACGCTCGGTCAGAATGGGCTGACCATACTCAGGCGCATGAAGTTCCACACCACCGCCCAGCACCACAATTGCTTGGGCCTTTTGCAGATCAGCAGAAGCAATAGGTGGATAGCTGAGCAGCAAGAGTTGGTTCAAACCGTAGGCGCTGGCTGAACAAGACAGCACCCACAACAGCAAAGCCCCGCTGAGCATGGCCGCTTGTGCCCAGCGTTTTGAAAATCGCAGCAGCAGCAACCCCGCAAAGATCAGCAGCAAGGGGCTGACAGGCGGCAGTATGAGGGCTGACAGCAAGGGTTTGAGAGGACCTATCCAAGAAAACATACCCAAAGGATAACCATATTGCCCCCAGCTTCCTGCGGCCCTTGTGGAATACCTCACAAAAATTGTCAGCACTGGCTAAGATCAACCTCTATGTCAAATTCCACCATCACCTTGGGCGGCGGCTGTTTCTGGTGCACAGAAGCGGTGTTTGTGCGTGTGCGCGGCGTCACGTCAGTGGAACCTGGCTACAGCAATGGTTTAGGTCCTGCTCGCCCAAGCTATGAACAAGTCTGTACCGGTCAGACTGGCTTTAACGAAGTGGTGCGTTTGCAGTACGACGACAGCATCATTGGTTTGAGGGATATTTTGGATATTTTTTTTGAAATTCATGACCCCACCAGCTTGAACCGCCAAGGCAATGATGTGGGTACCCAGTACCGCAGTGGCATCTACGTGTCAAACGACCCAGACCACATGGCGGTCTTGCAGTTCATTTCCGCAGTGACCAGCTTAGGTGAATTCGACAGCCCCATCGTCACCGAGGTCAAGCCGCTAGAGCACTATTGGCCTGCCGAGGACTATCACCAAAACTATTTTCAAAACAATCCGCACCAAGGCTATTGCACCTTTGTGGTTGCGCCAAAGGTGAAAAAACTCCACCAGCATTTTGCGCAGTGGCTCAAAGCTTAAAACCCGTCTAGGGCGCTAAACGCTTTTTGTCCCATTGCCCATCGGCCAAACGGTAGACCAAGCGGTCGTGCAAACGGGCCATGCCGCCTTGCCAAAATTCCCAACGATCGGGCACAAGCCGGTAGCCACCCCAGTGGGGTGGGCGCGGCGGTTGGGTACCGAATTTGGCTAAGAATGTGGCGGCTTGGGTCACGAGTTGGGTACGCGAGGCAATGACTTGGCTTTGCGGGCTGGCCCATGCGCCTATGCGCGAATCAAGGGGGCGGCTGTGAAAATAGGCATCACTTTCTTCAGCGCTTACTTTGCTTACCCGCCCCTCGATGCGCACCACCCGTTCGAGTTCGACCCAATGAAATTGCAGTGACGCATAGGGGTTGCCGGCCAACTCGTGTCCCTTGCGACTTTGGTAATTGGTGTACCAAACCACGCCATGTTCGTCATAGCCTTTGATCAGCACCACGCGGGTGCTGGGCCGCATATCACTGCCCACCGTGGCTAAAGTCATGGCGTTGGGTTCGGGCACCTCGGCTTGAATGGCTTCGTGCAACCATTGTTCAAACTGGCGCATGGGATGGTTTTGCGCGCTGTCTTCCAGTAATTCTGCGCTTTGGTAACTCTTGCGCATATCGGCCAGCGAAATCTTGGACATAACTCAGCACCTGAAAAAACAAGTGCCTATCTTATTCCTTGACTGTGCCTATACTACTTTGCCCATGTCTTGTTGAGAGTGTTTTTTCGGGGATGGGCTATAAGGAGTACACC
>CANLWQ010000111.1 GCA_947494405.1 Comamonadaceae bacterium
TTGGAGCTCAGCCCCTTTTCCTCAAGAAAGTAAGTGAACTTGCGAATGCGCATGGCGGTGACGTCATACAGCTGTGTTTCGCCCCAAAACGGCAGTAAATAGGTGTGTAAATAGTCTTTGCGGCGGTTAAGCGTTTGGGCACTTAAGCGTGGTGATGCGTGCGCTAAATAAACTTCAGCGAGTTCTTTAAATGGGTGAGACTCGCTGATTTGATTAGGCAATGATCAACTCCCTGAGGCCTTCGACACGCATCATGACCAGCGCAATATCGGGTTTGCTCATACCCGCTGCTGTCAGCACATCTTTGAGCACATCGGCAACTTCGTCGAAATGCATGCTGTGTATATGGAACTTTGCATGTGCAGTGTACATGTCCCGACCGGTATAGAACTCTGCGGGTTTACCCATGACATAAGCCACAAACTTGACCGTGTGCTCGGCCAAATTTTCCAAATCGATGCCTTCAAAATAAGCCGCCAAATGGTGTCTGGCCAAGATTTCTTGGTGAAAAGCTTTGACAACTTTAGCAATGGTGGGGATGCCGCCATATTTATCAAAAAGCGTGATCGACGGATCAACTTCAGGGGTTTGGGGCTGTGCTTGTGAAGACTCATCCTCAGCAGGCGTCACTGCTTTTTTGCCAAAAGCCGAACCCTGACTCTCATGAAAATCGCGTGAACCGCACTTCGCACATTTCATGGGTTTGGGTTCGTCGGCAGCGACTCCACACTTGCTACAAACTTTTGCCATGGTTATCTCAATTGAAATCTGTTAAAAAAACGGGCAAACCCTAACCTAAACATATTAAATTTCTTATTTCTCAATTTGAAGGTGTCGATTTACAACGGCGCGAAACTTGCTTCTTGGTTGCCAGTGTCAATATTCCATTGGCTGTAACCGCGGGCTATCAAGCTGGCAAAAGGGGCAATACATGTTGAAAGCGCTTTCTTTGGTATTCATTTCCATACTTTTCAGCCCTCTTGCCCATGCCGAACACTGGCGGTATTGCGCCGCCAACGCACCCGAATCCACCCCTTGCAAAGCCTTTGTGGCCTCGGCCATTTCGGGTCGTGTTCCCGACACCGACAGCAACGAGGTGCCACGTTACGCCTCAGCCAACCCCGTGTCTTTGGCGATCAGCCCTATGCAAACAGGCAATGTGCCCAGCTTTGGCCATGCACCCCCCAGCGCATTGCAGCCCTTTGTCCAAATGTCCGCTTTGATATTGGTGAGATAAACACATGAACACACATGTCCATTCCTCCTCAGCGGTTGTGTCAGGTTTTCAGCTAAACCCTTGGACGCTTTGGCTGATGCTGCAAGTCGCCTTCATTGTTGGCATCACCATGGTGACTTTGTGGGCCTTGCCACAAGACATGCAAAGCGAGCGCGAACGTCTTGATATTGAACACACGATTGAAGAACGCACCCTGTGGCAGCAACTCAATGCCCGTCAGTGCAATTTGGCGGATGAAAGCGTGCAAACTTTGCAGCAGCAACTCAGCGCCTACAACAACAATGGCCGAGCTCAGGTTCAAGCGAATATCGATCAACTCAAACTCAAGCTCAACGAGGCCCAAGCCATGGTCGATTACGCCGTGTTGCAAGGCTATCCCAACGGCATGATCGTGCGCGAAGAAATCACCAAAGTGAATTTGTACAAAAAGAAAATTGCCGAGCAACGTTGGGAAGACCAAAGCTTTAGCTACGACTTGATTGCCGACCCCGATATGCGCAATTACGCGGTGCAGTGCGCCAGCAACGATGGCTTGCTGTCACAAGCCCGCTCCGAGCTTGATAACGCCAATGTGCAGCACGCTCAGACCCAACGTCAGCGAACTGTTATCTATTTATTGGCCTGCTTAAGCTACATTTTGTTGGCCATGGGCAGCTTGGCTTTTCAACAACGTCGCAACCGCATCCGTTAACCTAAGGCTTTTCGGAGCCTTATCTTGGACATGCCTACTGGCCGACCGGCCACCCTCAGCCTTCGCGGCATGGTCACTTCCCCCCACAGCTTGGCCTCTGCAGCTGGCTGCGATGTGTTGCGTGCCGGCGGATCGGCGGTTGACGCGGCCATTGCCACAGCTGCTGTCTTGTGCGTGATTTACCCACATATGACGGGCATTGGCGGTGACGCCTTTTGGCTGATCCACGACGCCCACACCGGCAAAGTGCGCTACCTGAATGGCGGCGGGCGGGCCGCAGCCAGCGCCGACCCACGGTTTTTCACTGATAAAGGCTTGAGCGAAGTGCCGTTTCGTGGCGTTTGGCCTGCCACCTTAACCACCCCTGGCGCGGTGTCGAGTTGGTGCGAAGCGCACAAGGCTTATGGCAAATTGGCCTTATCCCGCGTTTTGGCGTCCGCCATCGATGACGCCCAGAATGGCTACCCTGTCAGCCAACGGCTGGCGGGATGGATGCAGCGCAGTCAAGCCGAATGCAGTACCCAACTGGGATGGTCTGAACTCTTCACCCCCCAAGGGCTTGTCCCCACCACAGGGTCTACTTTGCGCAACCCCGCACTGGCGCGCACCCTCCAAGCGGTGGCCGAGCAAGGCCAAGCCGGTTTTTACCAAGGCGAAACAGGCAAAGCTTTGGCCGCGCTGGCCAAAGAACACGGCGGTTTTTTCACTGCCCAAGATTTGGCCCAGCAGCAAGCCGAATGGGGCGAGCCGATTGTGGGCAACTACCGCGATCTGACTCTCTACCAAACCCCGGCACCCACCCAAGGTTTCACGGTGCTGCAAATGCTGAAATTGGTGGAGCCCTTTGAATTGCATAAAAAAGATTTTGATGATCCCGAACGCATCCACTTGATGGTGCAGGCCAAGCAAATCAGTTACCACGACCGCGACCGCTGGCTGGGCGACCCCGCCTTCACCGATATGCCCATGGCGCAGCTGCTGCGCGACAGCTACTTGGATGAGCGCCGCAGCCTGATGGACCCCAACCGTGCTTTGGCATGGGACCAAGTGCCCTCGTATGGCAGTTTGCGCGGCTACACGGTGTATATAGCGGTGGTAGACGCTCACGGCAACGCCGTGTCTTTGATTCACAGCCTGTATGGCGCTTTTGGCTCTGGCGTGGTGAGCCTTGACACCGGCGTACTGCTGCAAAACCGCAGTGCTTATTTTTCTTTGCAAGCCGGCCACCCCAATGTGCTGGCGCCAAAGAAGATTCCCCTGCATACCTTGATCGCGTCTATTGGCTTTCGCCACAACAAGCTGTGGAGCGTCATGGGCTGTATGGGCGCCGACGGACAGCCGCAAATCCAGTTTCAAGCCTATAGCCATATGCTGGACCACGGCATGGACATTCAACAAGCGGTGGAAGCACCGCGCTGGCTGTCAGGGCGGTTCGCCCTGGGCGAGGCGCGTGACACCCTGCATGTGGAGAGCCGCTTAGGGGCCAAAACCTTAGATGCCTTGGCAGCCAAAGGCCATGTGCTCAACCGCTGGGGGCCTTGGAATGAACTGGCTGGCCACGCCCACGGCATCACCTTGGAAGGGCCTCAGCAAACCCGCTTTGGCGGCAGTGACCCGCGCAGCGATGGCGCAGCTGTGGGTTACTGAGGCGGGTTACTGAGGCGGGTTGCTGCTCAAGGGCATGCTGCACACGCTGTCCATCAATTGTTTATCCACCGCACCAGCATCGGGCTTGAGCCACTTACCGTTGCCGCTGCGCCGCGCCATGATGTTGCCTGTGGCCATTGGGCCCGACATGGCGTGGATTTGCATCACCCGCGCTTGGGCTTGCTCGCAGTCGTACTCTTCCACCGATCGAAACGATGCAGCTCCCTGCACATTGGGTTGAGCTAAGTCGTTCAAAATCCAAGCACGCCTATACCCATTGATGAGGTTTAAATTGTCTTTATCGATAAAGAAACGGGCTTGGTCGGCGTCGGTATGCACCAGTTGCCAATCGGCATGGGCGGCAAAACACATAAAAACCAGCAATATCGGGATTTTTTTCATCTTTAGGGCTCTCTTATCTTCATTTTTCAGCGGGCGTGCCGAATCAAAGACTACCTGATTTTCTATTCAGGTCTCATTCACCGTGGGTGAAAGGTCCTTTTTTGTTTTTGAAAATTTCTCACTCGACTGGTTCATGCTGGTCAAAACCCAAGTCCTGGCTGGTGCTCGGACTTGGGGCTGCCGCATGTGTGGCCATGGCCGCCAACAATGACGACTGGGTGCAGTTCCCGCCCCGCCCCGGCGCTTCAGCGCCCAAAGTGCAAACCGACCTGCCCAGGCCTGCTGCGCGAAGCACCCCCAACACCACGGCCACTGACGACAACTGGATCAAATTTCCCGCCTTGCCGCCACCCAAGCCGCCTGAAGCAGCCAGTGCGAAAGAGCCCATCACGCCCGCGCCTGCCATGGCGCAAGAACCAGCCACGTCCACGCCAAGCTCCGCTGCGGCTGCCCCACCGGCCCCACCTGAGCAGGCAGCGTCCAGCCCTGAATTTGTTTTCAAGGCGTTCAAATTTGAAGGCAACAAGGTTTATTCCAACCAACGCTTGCAGCAGTTGCTGACCACCGCCGTGCCCCAAGTGCAAGATTTGGCCGATTTACAAAAAGCGGCGGATACCGTCGCCCAGCTTTACCAAAAAGATGGCGTGTTGGCCCGCGTGGACTTGCTGCCACAAGACCTGACCGACGGCGAGGTGATCATCACCATCACCGAAGGCCGTTTTGCAGGCGCCAAATTGGAAACCCCTAACAGCCCCAAATTGCCTGCCGACTACTTGGTTAAATTGGTCGAAACCGCCCAACCCAAAGATGAAGCCGTGCGCATGAGTCAGCTCGACCGCGCCACCTTGCTGCTGGGTGAGGTGCCTGGGGTGCAAGCCAATATGCGTCTTCGTTCGGGTGACAAAGAGGGCGAGACCGAGGCCCTGATTCAAGTCGAGGAAGGTAAAGCCTGGGACGGCCAAGTCAGCTGGGACAACGCCGGCCCCGTGTCCACCGGCTTTAACCGCATGAGCACTCAGCTCAATCGCTATGGCGCTTTGGGCCGCGCCGATATCAGCAGCCTGCAGTACATGCGCAGTGACGGCACGGATTATTTGCGTCTGTCCCATAGCGAGCCCATGGGCTACTGGGGCAGCCGTTGGGGAGTCAACACCTCTTTCAGCCGCTACAAAGTGGTAACCAACGATTACTTGGCTTTGAATCCCCAAGGACCGGCCCAAAGCGTGGGGCTGGACATGAGCTTGCCCTTGCTGCGAAGCCGCTCCACCTCTGCCAGTATGCAAGTGGCGTTTGAACGCAAATTTTTTCGCAACACCACCAATGTGGGCGTGAGTTCGGACTATTTCATGGATTCGTTCACCACCAGTTTGCAAGCCAGCCGCAGCGACGAGTGGATGGGCGGGGGTGAAAACAGCCTAGGCGCACAACTCAGCCGTGGCTTGGTGAATTTGTCAGGCTCGCCCAATGAAAGCAATGATGCCCTTTCAACCATGACAGCGGGTCGCTTCACCAAGTTGCGTTTGAACGTTAATCGCCAGCAAAGCTTGAACCCGACCACACAGTTGGTGGGCTCGTACCAAATGCAAATGGCCAGTAAAAACTTGGATGGCTCAGAGAAGTTTTCGTTAAGCGGTATGCAAGGCGTACGCGCCTATCCTTCCTCGGAGGCCAATGGCAATGCCGCGCAGCTCATGACCGTGGAATACCAAAAAACCTTGGAGTGGCAACAACACCCATTTAAGCTCAGCGCTTTTGTCGACACGGGACGAGTGAGTAAACTGAAATTCAACACAGGCTCAGGCATCAACACCTACAGTTTGCAAGGCGCGGGCTTGTGGTTAGGTTCTTCTGTACCGAATCGCTTGGGTCAAGCACAATGGCGCATGACTTGGGCGCACCGCATAGGGTCCAACCCCGCCGCTCAGGCCAACGGACTCGACTTGGATGGAACCTTGCACAATGACCGCTTCTGGTTATCCGTCATTCAGCAGTTTTAAACAATGAAAAACATCTGCCCCAGCGCTTTGCACACCTTGGCCTTGGCTACGGGTTGGCTGTGTCTGGGACTGGCCCACGCCCAAAGCCCACCTGCGCCCACGCAACTGCCCCAAGGCGGTAATGTGGTGGGCGGGAGTGCTGCCATCAGCAGCTCGGGCAACATTTTGACGGTTCAGCAAAGCAGCCAACGCGCCGCCATTGACTGGAACAGTTTTAACGTGGGCTCGGGCGCACAGGTCAATTTCAACCAACCCAATGCCGCTTCTGTCACCCTCAACCGCGTCCTTGACAGCAACCCCAGCCAGATCATGGGGCGCATCAACGCACCGGGGCAGGTCTTCATCCTCAACCCCAACGGCGTGATCTTTGGCGCCACCTCGCAGGTGGATGTGGGCGGCTTGCTTGTGACCACCCACGGCATCAGCAACGCCGACTTCATGGCCGGTAAAAACACTTTCGAAGGCACTGGCAAATCGGGAAGCGTGATCAACCAAGGCGCGCTGCAAGCAGCCTTGGGCGGTTACATCGCCATGCTCGCCCCGCAGGTGCGCAATGAGGGCGTCATCATTGCCCGCGAAGGCACGGTTGCCATGGCCGCCGGCAACAAAACCACCTTGGTGTTCAGCGGGCGAAGCCTGACCGCCTTGCAAATCGATGAAGGCGTGATGGATGCCTTGGTGGACAACAAACATGTGGTGCGCGCCGATGGCGGCTTGGTGCTGATGACCGCACGCAGCGCCAGTGTGTTGATGGGCAGCGTGGTGAGAAACAGCGGCACGCTGCAAGCGCAGACCATTGCCAACAA
>CANLWQ010000112.1 GCA_947494405.1 Comamonadaceae bacterium
AACGTCACCGCAGGCAAGAACGTCCCCCATGAATTCAATGTGATCATCGAAATACCGATGAATGCTGACCCCATCAAATACGAGGTGGACAAGGAAACCGGCGCCATCTTTGTAGACCGCTTCATGAGCACGGCCATGCATTACCCCACTAACTATGGCTACGTGCCCAAGACCATCAGTGGTGACGGCGACCCAGTGGATGTGTTGGTGATCACCCCCGTGCCCTTGATTCCTGGCGTGGTGGTGCCCTGCCGACCCATTGGTATTTTGAAAATGGAAGACGAAGCCGGCATGGACGGCAAAGTGTTGGCGGTGCCCACAGACAAAATCTTGTCAATCTACACCCAGTGGCAAAAGCCCGAAGATTTGAACCCCATGCGCTTGAAAACCATTGCCCATTTCTTTGAACATTACAAAGACTTGGAAGAAGGCAAGTGGGTCAAGGTGTTAGGCTGGGAAGGCCCTGAGGGCGCTATGCAAGAAATCACCGAAGGCTTGGCCAATTACCTTAAAGCTCACGCTTAAAAGGATTGCGCTCCTCCAGGTGAGCCAAATAGTTGTCTACCCCTGCGCCTTCGCGTTCCAGAAAATTTTCAACCGCGTTGGCAAAGCGTGAGTCGGCCAACCAGTGGGCACTGTGCGTGCTCACTGGCATCAAGGCTCTGGCCATTTTGTGTTCGCCTTGTGCGCCGCCTTCAAAGCGTTGCACTTGGTGTTCGATACACCATTGCAATGGTTGGTAATAACAAGCTTCAAAGTGCAGGCAGTCAACGCGTTCTAACGCGCCCCAGTAGCGTCCGTAAGCCACCGCTTGGCCACTGCCCAAACCTTGTATGCCTATCAAACTGCTGGCGATGGCTTGACCTTCTCGTTCGGCAATGAACAGCAACCAGTTTTCTGCGCATGTGGCTTGCATGCGCTGAAAAAAATCGGGAGTTAAATAGGGCGCATTGCCGTGCTCTAAGTAAGTGCGTTCATAGCAGCTGTAGAAGAAGGCCCAATCTTGTGGGCTGATATCTGCACCTAAGGCCCAGCGAAAACCCACACCTGCATCCGTTACCCGGCGGCGTTCTTGGCGGATTTTTTTTCTTTTTTCTTGGGTCAGACTTGCTAAAAAATCTTCAAAGTCAGTCCAGTTTTGGTTTTGCCAATGAAATTGCACTGTCTGTCTTTGCAGCAAGCCCAAGCTTTGGCTGGCCCTCATGTCTTCATCGCTGCCAAACAACAGGTGCAGAGAAGAGATTTTTTCTTTTTGACACCAATCAACAGCTGCTTGCAACAAGCTTTCTCTGGCCTGCGGGTTGCGCGCCAAAAGCCGAGTCCCCGGAACCGGCGTGAAGGGCACGGCAATCAGCGCCTTGGGATAGTAGTTGAGGCCATGTTGGTGATAGGCATTGGCCCAAGCCCAGTCAAACACATACTCGCCGTAAGAATGGTCTTTCAAATACATGGGACAAGCAGCTTGCAACTCATCGCCCAGCCATAAACTGATGAAACGCGCTTGCCAACCGGTGGCTGCGAAGGCGCTGCGGCTTTCATGCATGGCCAGCAAATAGGCGTGTTGCATGAACGGGGTGGGGTTGTGCTGCAATGCCAGCAAATTGTCCCAGTCGGTGGCGGCTATCTCAGCGGGATGCATGTGCACCCGAATGCCATAATCGTGAAGCTCTTTTTGCATATGACCCATGACGCTTGAACTCAGTGTAGCCCAGCTTAATTTCACCGTAGGTGACATGGCGGGTAATGCTCGCAAAATCATTGATGCAGCACGCACTGCTTATGCGCGAGGTGTGCGGTTGTTACTCACCCCCGAACTGTCCATTTGCGGCTATGCGGCTGACGATCTTTTTTTACGCGCTTCATTCATTGCTGCCTGTGATCAAGCCCTAGACAGCATCAGGCATGCGTTAGCCGATTTACAAGGCATGCATGTGGTGGTGGGACACCCCAGCGGTCATGATGAGCGCACCCGCTCGGTGGCAGTCAGTTTGCGCTTCAACATGGCCTCCGTGCTGTGCGAAGGCAAGGTGGTGGCCAGTTACGCCAAACGCGAATTGCCCAATTACCAAGTCTTCGACGAGCGTCGCTATTTCAAGCCGGGCTTGGTGCCTTGTGTGTTTGAGGTTCAAGGCATCAAAGTCGGTTTATTGATTTGTGAGGACGCTTGGTTTGAGCAACCCGCGCAAGAGGCCAAGGCCGCCGGTGCACAGGTTTTGGCCGTCATCAATGCCTCCCCCTTTCACATGGGTAAAGCGCAAGAGCGAGAAGACAAAATGCGCGAGCGTTGCGTGGCCACAAACTTGCCATTGGTTTATGCGCATTTGGTGGGAGGCCAAGACGAAGTGGTGTTTGAAGGCCGCTCGTTTGCATTGCAGGCCAATGGCGATATGGCCGCTCGCGCCAAAGGCTTTGTAGAAGATGATTTGCAGATTGCTCTGCACTCACGGGAAGGCCAGTTGTTGTTGCAATCTTCCATTGCGCCTTTGCCCACTGCTTTGGCTGAAGTATGGGACGCGCTGGTGTTGGGCGTTCGCGATTACCTTGGCAAGAACCGTTTTCCAGGGGCATTAATTGGTTTGTCTGGCGGCATCGATTCGGCTTTGGTGCTGGCAATTGCAGTTGATGCGCTGGGCCCAGAGAATGTGCGCTGCGTGATGATGCCTTCTCCTTACACCGCCGATATCAGTCTCGTGGATGCGAGAGACATGGCGCAAAGAATGGGCGTGCGCTATGACGAAAAATCCATCGTCCCCATGTTTGATGCTTTCTTGCAAACCCTGCAAGCCGATTTTCTTGACCTGCCCTTAGATGCCACTGAAGAAAATATTCAAGCGCGTATTCGTGGAACTTTGTTGATGGCCTTGTCAAATAAACACGGCGCCATGGTGTTGACAACCGGCAATAAAAGCGAAATGGCTACCGGTTATTGCACTTTGTATGGCGACATGGCGGGTGGTTTTGCTGTCATCAAAGATGTGGCCAAAACCTTGGTTTATCAACTTGCAACTTGGCGCAATCAGCACGACCCCTATGGCCGAGGTGCTTCGCCTATTCCTGAGCGCATCATCACACGTGCCCCCAGCGCAGAGTTGCGACCCGAGCAAACCGATCAAGACAGTTTGCCGCCCTATGAAGTGCTGGACGCGATTTTGTCGCGCTATATGGAGCAAGACCAAAGCGCACCAGAAATCGTTGCGGCTGGTTTTGCCCTAGCGGATGTGGAAAAAGTCACGCGTTTAATTCGCGTCAACGAATACAAGCGGCGTCAGGCGCCCATTGGTATTCGGATTACCCACAGAGGCTTTGGCAAAGATTGGCGTTATCCTATAACCAGTTATTTCCGCTCCTGACAAATCATTTTTTTCTGTGCTTACTAGGAAATTCAATATGAAACAAATCACCGCAGTTATCAAACCATTCAAACTTGAAGAAGTTCGCGAAGCCTTAGCTGAATGCGGCGTGACAGGCCTGACGGTCACAGAAGTAAAAGGCTTTGGTCGCCAAAAAGGTCATACCGAGCTGTACCGTGGTGCTGAATACGTGGTGGATTTTTTGCCTAAGGTGAAAGTCGAGGTGGTGGTCAAGACCGATGATGTAGACCGCTGTGTTGACGCTATCGTGACTGCAGCGAGAACGGGCAAGATTGGTGACGGCAAAATTTTCGTCTCTGCTGTCGAACGGGTTGTTCGTATTCGCACCGGCGAGACAGACGAATCTGCGGTTTAAATCGCGTCCAAGCCCTTGCCTTCAGACAGGCCGGCTTCTTGCACCAGCAAGGGAAGCAGTTTTTCCAAGTCTGCAGACTGGTGGATCAAACCCATTTGCCAGTCCGATACAAAGTCTTTGTTGACGGTGTTACCCATGAACGCCAATAGGCCATCGTAATAACCGTCTACATTGAGCAATCCAATAGGTTTGTTGTGGTAGCCCAACTGCTTCCATGTCCACACTTCAAAGAACTCTTCAAACGTTCCAATGCCTCCAGGCAAGGTAAGAAAAGCATCGGCTCGCTCAGCCATCATATGCTTGCGCTGATGCATGTTGTCAACCAAGTGAAACTCGTCGCAGTCATCTCGGGCAAGCTCTTTTTCTGCCAAGGCATGCGGGATGATGCCAACGACTCTGCCGCCGGCTTGTTGGGTTGCCAAAGCCACTATGCCCATCAAGCCGCTGTTTCCTCCGCCATAAACCAATTGACCTCGGTGGCGACCAATCCATTGCCCCACAGCTTTTGCTGTTTGTTCATAAATGGCTAAAGAACCATGGCGTGAACCACAGTAAACGCAAAGAGAAAAAGCGGGTTTCATGTCGGTATTGTGGGGGCAGTCGGGCTGATTTGGCTGCGTGCATCCACCACACGGGTATGCGCCCAATGGTCATGCCAAAACTGCTTATCTGAATGAAGCTTGCTGAGACTGGCCCACAAAGGAATCCAAATCATGACTGCCCCCAAGCCTTGCAGGCTAGACCAACCGAGCACGCCTGCCATCAGGAGTGGAGGTACAAACCAAATCCATGCGTAAAAAAACCTGATCAAGCCTTGTTTTTGGGTCAGAGCTTGGCCTTCAAGCGTGATGATTTTCAGGTGCCAAGTCTTCATGGCAAGGGTTTGGCCTTTATGCCAAAAAAAAGTGAAATAAAGTGCCAGCACTAAAAACACAAAAACTTGAAGACCTAGCCGGTTGTCCATCGCATGCCGTGTTTGGCTCAGTGCGCCAAAAAGATAGCCCGCGATGAAAATAACGCCAAACAGCAACATGCCTTCGTACAGCCAGCAGCTCATGCGTCTGGACAAAGAGGCGGTGGGCAGTTCAGTCACGAGAATGGGCGCAGCGGAATCTGCTTGTGGGTTCATTGGACCGTGTGGGGCCGGTTTGAAGCCTGAAAGTTTGCAGGCAGCAAGGTAAATGGGTTGATCTGGCCCGTGTCAATACGAGGAGAAGTACCTTGGCCCTCTTTTTTCACCGGCGTGCTGGTGAGTTTGTCTAGCGCAACAGGCTTGACCGCAAGGGCTGCTCCCTTGGGAGGGGGCTTGCGAGTTGAGGGCAGTTTTTGCTTGTCGTCATCACTCAGCGCTTGAAAGGCCTCCCACTTGGCCAATTTCTCATCGCTGGACAACTGTTTTGTGTGCGCAAAATTTAACCTGGCTTGCATGCGTTGCTGAGGGCTGAGTGCAGTCCATTCGCGCATACGTTCTTGGGCTAATGCCTGAGAAGTTTCGTTCATGTTGGCAAAATTTTGCGCGACCGCCAGCCACTTGCGTTTGTGGTTAGCTTCAAGCGTTGGCCACAGATTTTCTAAAGGCAACAAAGCTTTCTTTTGTGCCAAGCTGAGCTCAGCCCAAGTGGGCTTGGTCTCTAAAGCGTTGGCAGTCTTAGTCGGCTTGTCAGTGACATCGTTAGCCAGAGAAAAAAGGGGTACACCCAGAAACAAAACCACGCCCAAAGAAACGCTTAGCTTTTGTAAAAGCCAAGTTGGGGAAAATAGAAAGCGCATGAACACGGTATTAGTTTTGCGGTGAACTGACTTCGTATTTTAAATAGTCAAGAAAAGAAGGATCTGTATAGGCGCTTGGCGGCAAATCGTCAGTTAAGAGAGCGGAATCGACCTCGGCAAGTTCAAGTGCACTTTGATCGTTATGAAATTCGTGGATGAAAACCAGACCCACAATGAGGGCAAGCAAAGGCAGTATGGAGCCAAAGGTTTGTAAAAAAAAGTGAATTTGGGTGGGGAATTTCAGCAGAGCAAGACCATTTTGAGATTGAATGTCTTGCGCAGTTTGCAGCTGGGTTTGGGAGACGCGCCGCACAGACAGTGCTCGCATGCGTGCAGCACGTAAGCGCTCGGAAACCTCGTAAGGCAATTCAGAGTTTTTTTCCAGCACTTGCGCAAAACGCCGCCCAAGTTGATCTTGAACCAGTGAGGAGTTTGATGGATTTTTCATGGTCGTATACCCTTGGAATTCAAAGCTTTGAACAAGGATTGGATAGCTCTGGAACAGTGTGTTTTAACACTTCCCTCTGAACAACCCATGGCTGCTGCAGTTTCAGCCACATCCAAGTCCTCCCAATAACGCAATAAGAAGGCTTCTCGTTGACGCCCTGGCAAATTTTGTATTTCTTTCTCTATTTCTTCAAAAGTTTTAGTTCTTACGAATTCATCTAAAGCGCTTTCGTTGGCCAAATGAGAAGTTAAGACATCAAGGACATCAAATTCATCATCATCTTTACCGCTTCCAAAATCGCTGAAGTTGGAAAAAAGCGCCTTGCGGGTTTTTTGGCGTCTGAACCAGTCCAAGGTTGTATTGGACAAGATGCGCTGAAACAGCATGGGCAGCTCAGTCACTGGTTTATCGCCGTAATGCTCGGCCAACTTCATCATGCTGTCTTGCACGATATCAAGCGCGGACTCGTCATCCCGAACATGAAAGACGGTGCGCTTGAAGGCGCGTTTTTCGATGCCCACCAGAAAATCTGACAGTTCTTTATCTGAAGCCAAGGATGGTGTTAAAAATGAGCGCGACGTGAGCGGGATGGGTTGGTGCAAACTTCAATGAGTGCCAATTCATTATGACATTTCACCCTAATGATGGCGAATCGGGGCAAATCTGAGGGTTTCAGTGTCATAATCGCCGCCTGCAGAACTAAAAGGGTTCAAGTTTGGTGTTAAACGCCTGTAGCTTGAAATCCAAAGTCTTGATGCACTTTCATAAGAAGATGCAAAAAGGCACCCTAGTTTTTTCGTTATGAAATTCACAAAGGTTACATCATGGAAATGT
>CANLWQ010000113.1 GCA_947494405.1 Comamonadaceae bacterium
ACCACAAGCCGATAAAACGGCACCCGTTGATACCACCGCGGAAACAGATGTAATGCGGATGATGAACTCTCGTCGGCTGGATGAAGGCAGCGTCATATAAATCTCCAAAAATAGGAAATTTAAACAACAAAAGTGACAAAGGCATGAATTGGGTTCACGCCGTGCGCATCAAAAGAAAATTCTCAAGCCCGCACGAAATTGCGAGTAAGTATTTGAGAAATTGGCGTTCGTTCCGCTGTTGTACAGCATGGGCAAATCGTGGAGCAAAAAGCTGCTGTAGTAGTCAAAGCCCACGAAGGGCTGGATTTTTACGGACACGGGGTACATCCACTCGGTGCGCACATTGATCTGTTGCACCACCGGTGTGCTGTTGCGCTTGGCAATGATGTCGTCCACCCCATTGCGTTGCCAGGTCTGGCTGTTGACGCTGGCACGCCAACGGCCCCAGCCATTGGTCCATTGCAAACCGGCACCCAAAGTCACAAACTGCGCTGTCCAAGCCAGCTCTTTTTGCAGGTCTAGACCATAGGTGGTCAGGGGACTGATAAATTCGCTGGCGGCGCCCACGACGGCGCAGGGGTCTATGCGTGTGCCCAACACATCGGCACCCATGATTTGCAACCGGTACTCACAACCATTGCGCAGGCCATTGGCTTGAAAATCTTGGTACTTCAATTGGGTCCAGCCCAAACCCACATCAGCATGGTATTTCAAAGCTGGACTGGATGACCAAGTCAGTCCTCCTTGCAAGGCCAGGGTTTGATCGCGCGGTTGGATGATTTTCGATTGGGTGAGCACCACCTCGCCCACGGTTTTGCTGGTGCTCGACTGCAAACCATCAGCCTGATTGCCCCAGGCGCTAAGACGCGCATACCCAGTTTCACTGCCCAACCATTCAAGGGGTTGCTGCGTCCACACAGACGCCTCCCAAGAGCGAATTTGGTATTGATCGGACACGTCTTCCAGAACCCTGCCAAGGCTGCTGGCACGCACGGCCCAGCGCGGATGAAACTGCCAACTCAAGCTCAGCGCATTACCCCGGTAGTCCCCTGACTTGGTGCCGCGCAGGGTAGGAGATTTATCGCGGCCTTGGGTGAAGTCCAGACCCGTATTGAAATGGGTGCTGGTGGCCGTCAACATCCATTGGTCAGGGTCCATGGTGTCTTGGGGGTGCCAGTCCAACGGGTTGGCCACGGCCAATCCACTGACAAACAAACCCCACAAGCAGAACATCAAATAACGCATGGGGAAGCTTCGCTGCAAATAGTGAAAAATAAAACGGCCAAAAAACAAGGCAACGCACCGCGTTGCCTTATGTGATGACGCAAAGAGAATATATCAGGGTGACAGTATGATTTTGCCCACCATACCAGGGCCCTTCAATTCTTGGACAGACGTAGAAATGCTCAAAGATTTGGGAACTTTGATGGCGAATTCTTTGTAGGGTGTTTGGTTGCTCATGCGCAAAGGCAAGCCTTTGACCACAAAGGTCACGTTGAATGTTCCATTCAATTTTTTGGTCGTACCGTTTTTGTCACCCGTGACCACAATGGCGCGCTCCAAGGCATCGTTCAAAGGAATCCACGTCATCATGCTGGCGCTGGTGGACAAAGTGGTGTCAATATTGGCCACCTCAGCGCTCAGGTCAGAGTAAATTTCTTGAGCCCCTGCATCGTTTCTCGCCCAAGCAATCATTTTGGCGTTGGGCGTGCTTAGGATGCGTAAACCCGCTGGACCCATCTGCGCTGACAGGCCGGAAATATAGGCTTTGAAAGCGCCTTGTTTGCCGGTCTGGCTGACGTCCACTGCCACCTCGATGGCAGACATCACGGGTGTGCCCACACCAAGCAAACTCAAACCCAACTCGGTGCCATATTGCAAGGGCCATGTGAGTTTGGCACCGGTGCCAGTGAAGTCTGCAATGGTGATTTTGCTGGTCGAGCTAAAGTTTTTAAGCGCCACAGCGTCTTTGCTGATGGCCAAAAAGTTTGTAGGGGCTGCGGGCGCAGCAATACCCGTGTTGGTGG
Source organism: Comamonadaceae bacterium (assembly GCA_947494405.1). Classification (GTDB taxonomy): domain Bacteria; phylum Pseudomonadota; class Gammaproteobacteria; order Burkholderiales; family Burkholderiaceae_C; genus Limnohabitans. The sequence continues at coordinate 2,028 of CANLWQ010000113.1, forward strand.
CCGCTGTAGTTTGCGCCGACGTGATGCCGGTCAAGGCCGCATCTTGAGCCGTTTGGCGGTCGTCGTTGCTCAGCTTGGGGTTGTTGGCTGCAGTAACCAAGGTTTTCATCGAGGTGGCCAATCCAGCCACTTTGGTGGCATCTTTCTCGCTCATGAAACTCTTGTTCGTGTTCATTTGATTGGCCAGAGTTTGGTCTTTTTGAATCAAACCCGCCATGGATTTACCAGCTGCCACCGTGGCTGGTTTGTTGGTCATGTACTGCTGAGACTGTGTGGTCATGGAAGGTCCAGCCATTGCCGAAAAGGCAGCAGGCTCCACCGTGCTCAAACCTGTCTTCACGCCAGCCAATTTGGTGTTGGTAGATGCCTTCATATTCGTGACCACATTGCTCAACATGCTTGCGACCAAAGTATCTGACACGGTTGAATCTTCGACCCTGGTCGCGTCGGTATTACCGCTGTTGATCAACTTCGTTCCAGGTGCTTTTTTGATTTCTCCGGCCAATGAGTTGACAGCGGTCTGATAAATGGCCTTCTTGGCATCCGAGTCGGTCACGTTGGCGGTAGCGGCCACCGAGTCCATGGTGGTTTGGAACAGCTGCTGCACGGTTTTGGCTTTGGAAAATAACTCGCTGTTGCTGTAGCCGGTGCCAGTTTCACCGCCAGGGTCGGTGGTTAACAAATTGACCGAGCTGGGAATACCCAAGCTGGTTTTGACTTGGTCCTCTGTCAGACCACCCGCAACCATCATGGTGGTGAGTGAATTCACCGCTGTGGCGCCGGATGGGGCTTTCAACTCACCCAGGAATTCCTCACCCGTGTCCACGTTGATGCCACCAGACACCGTGATGGTGCCTACGCAACCCGTGGGAAATGTGAAAGCGCCATTTGCATCGGTCTTCGTCGTCGATCCCTCGGCATCGCAAGTCACTGTTGCACCGTCCAAGTGGCCGTTGGTGGCTACACCGGATAGTGGTGAAGTACCGCCACCACCACCACCAGGGCAAGCCGTGAGAAATGCTGGAAAAGCCAATGCAATGCACACGCGTTTGAAGGCACTTGGGGCTGAACGAAAAGCTGAGACGATCATGAAAAATTTCCTTCAGGAATGACTAGAAATAGGGCGAGAAACTTTAACAATTATTGGTGCTCACTGTTTCAATTTTGTGACGCTTGCCGAGCGTTGGCAAGCTACAGCGCAGATTCAGGAATAGGTCGACAGCGCAGTCTAGTAGGGAGTTATTTTGTGGCACTTGCCCAATGTATTTGTTTGTCGAATTGTCTTTGAAATAAACACAACAGTCACTTTGATAACTGGTGCGATTCCATATGAGTGATCACGCTTTTCAAAATGCTTTAGCAAAGCTGAAAAATGTGTGAAAACAAAATTCCCTAAATTTCACTTGGCTATTTCGGTTGTCACTTGAATGTAACAAGAGATGTTGATAGTAGGGGCTTCTTTATTTAGGAGCTAACTGTGTCAGACACCTTCGACCCCATCGACAACCACTCCAACAACGAGCACTTCCAACAGGTTCTCGACAAAGCCCTGAGCAGCCCTTCACGCCGGGATGTATTGCGTGGCGGTTTGGGCTTGGCCTCTTTGTTTGCCCTGCCTATGCTGCCCGGTTGCGGCGGCACCACCACTACATCGGTCAATGGCTTGCCCGCCTTGGCCAGCAGCAGCTTGATGAAATTCACGCCGGTTGCCAAGAGCATCATGGACTTCGTGTCTGTGCCCGTAGGCTACACCGCCAGAGTTATGCATGCCACTGGCGACACCATAAAAGCAGGTGTTGCTGCCTACTCCAACGCTGGCACCGATGACGCTGAAAGCTGGGCCAACCGCGTGGGTGATCAGCACGACGGCACTGAGATTTTCTACATCGGCTCTGACGGCAAATCCAAAGGCAGCTACAGCTACGCGCCTGGCGACAAAATTGTGATTGCTGTCAACAATGAAAGCTCTGCAGAAGCCCACTTCTTTCACCCGACCGGTCAAACCTCTGGCTCAGCCATCGGTAAAAAATTCGACCAATTCGGTTCTTGGCCTTTAGGCGTTCGCCCTGCTTCTGAAGCCATCAAAGAGATCTTGATGCATGGTGTCACGCTGGTTGAAGCCACAGTGGATGGAGCTGGCAGACCCAATGGCTACAACGCCACATCAGCTTTGAACAGAAAAATCACGCCCGAAACCGTGATGAACGTGACAGGGCCTGCTGCTGAACTGGCCAATTTGAAAGCCATGATGGTTACCAAGTTTGACACCACAGGTGCCACAACGCGCGGCACTTTGAACAACTGCGGCACCGGCATCACGCCTTGGGGCACTTTGATCACTTGCGAAGAAAACTGGGCCACTTATTTCACCATGCCGGCGGGCTCCACTGTGCCCACCGACACCAAGTTGATCGCCTCCCGTACGCGCTATGGTGTTCAGACCACTGCCACTTCATCCACGGCTACTACCTCGCGCACGCAAGGCTGGCACACCGTGACCGACGCAGACCCCACCTCTAGGTTCGCCCGTTGGAACGTTTCCGCCTCTGGCGCGACTGCTGCCGCTGACTTCCGCAACGAGCCACATACCTTTGGCTACAACTTGGAAATCGATCCTGCTAATCCATCCTCTGTGCCTGCAAAGCGCATGGCCATGGGACGCTTTGCTCACGAGGCCAGCGTTTGCAGTATCCCCGTGGTTGGTCAGCCTTTGGCTTTCTACATGGGCTGCGATTCACGCAACGAGTACATCTACAAATTTGTCACTACTAAAAACTGGGACCCAGCCGACATAGGCGGTGGGATTGCAGCAGGCGACAAATACCTCACCGAGGGCAAGTTGTATGTTGCCAAGTTCAATTCCACTGGCAAAGGTGAGTGGTTAGAACTCACCTTCAGCAACGCTTCGATCAAGGCCGCCTCCTTTGGTTTCTCCAACCAAGCTGAGGTGTTGGTTCACACGCGCCTTGCTGCTGACGCTGTGGGCGCCACCAAAATGGACAGGCCAGAGTGGGGCGCGGTTAACCACGCCAATGGCGAGGTCTACTTTGCATTGACCAACAACAACTCTTCGAACAGAACGCCAGGAAAGACCGACGCCGCCAACCCACGCGCTTACAAAGACAACGATGGCAAAGGTTCAGAGGGCAACCCCAACGGCCACATCATTCGTTTCAAAGAAACCGGCAGCATGGCAACAGCCACCACCTTCACTTGGGACATTTTCTTGTTCGGTGCGGAAGAAGATGCGCCTGTGTCCAGCGTGAATATTTCTGGTCTGACTTCTGCCAACTCTTTCTCATCACCCGACGGTTTGTGGTTCAGCAAGTCCACTGGCATTTGCTGGATTCAAACCGATGACGGCGCTTTCACTGATGAAACCAACTGCATGTTGCTTGCCGCTGTACCGGGCTCAGTGGGCGATGGCGGTGCATTCACCGTCACCAACACCATGACAGTGTCTGGCGCTGAGAAAAAAGAGGACCAAGCCACCTTTGTTGGCGGCATTTTGGGTGAATCACGCTTGCGCCGTTTCTTGGTAGGCCCCAAGGGCGCAGAAGTGACGGGTATCACTGAAACTGCAGACGGCAAAGCGATTTTTGTGGGCATTCAGCACCCTGGTGAAAATGCCACGGCCTACAACGACGACAAAAATGGCGTCTGGCCCACCAATGCCGACAACGGTGTGGGTGGTAAATACGGTGCGGGAACACGACCACGTTCTGCCACCATCATCATCACCAAAGACGATGGTGGAAAGATCGGACTGTGATCTTCTGATTGATTAAATAAATTCAATCTGCGTCAAGGGCAAGCACAATGTGCTTGCCCTTTTTTCATGGGTGGCTGCAAAACTCAAAACCCAAACAATGCGCCCAGGTTGAAAATCATTTGCACAACCTTATTTTCTTAAGTGCCAACAGACAGCAGTAAGACAGCAGTACATGCAGTTTCAGTTTAAATTTAGAACCATATAGGATAGTGGTATGTCTTCCTTGGAATTATTACTTCTGTACCTGTTGTCCGCCGTGTTGGGTGTTGTGGGCTGTCGTCTTTTGAAGCTACCGCCAATGCTTGGCTATTTGCTTGTAGGCGTATTGATTGGACCCAATGCGCTTGCCTTGGCGCAAAACTCCGAAAGCATCCGCCATCTGGCCGAGTTTGGTGTGGTCTTTCTGATGTTTGTCATTGGACTGGAATTCAATTTACCCAAGCTCAAATCCATGAAAAAGCATGTGTTTGGATTGGGTGTACTTCAAGTGGTGATGACCCTTGCGTTTTTGACAACGGGATCTTTGCTTTTAAATAGCATTGCCCCCTCTTTGTGGCAAATGAGTTGGCAGACCGCGCTGGCTTTGTCGGGTGCTTTGGCCATGAGCAGCACCGCCATTGTGATCAAGCTCATGTCTGACAATTTGGAATTGGACACTGAGCATGGCAAGCGTGTGGTTGGCGTACTGCTGTTCCAAGATTTGGCGGTCGTGCCATTGCTGGTTCTCATTCCCGCTCTGAATGCGCCTGCAGAGCAATTGATACCTGCTTTGTTATTGGCTGCGCTCAAAGCCGCTGTATTGATTACCTTGTTGTTGACCGGTGGCCAGAGAGTGATGCGTTGGTGGCTGCTGTTGGTGGCTCGCCGTCAAAGCGAAGAGCTTTTTGTGATGAACGTCTTGTTGATCACATTGAGCTTGGCA
>CANLWQ010000114.1 GCA_947494405.1 Comamonadaceae bacterium
GCACTCGGGTGGGCTTCAGTCTTTATACGGCGGGTGATATTGCGTCAATTGACTATTCCATTGGTGATGGCATCTATGGCACCATCACCAATGACCGGGTGAATGGTTTCAACAACGGTGGTTATTGGACTTTCTACATCACGATGCCCGACATCAACGTGAACTCGGCAATGATTAACTTGGTTTTCAAGGACGTGGCTGGTAACGCGATCAATGCGTATAGCGCTGGCGGAAATACCAAAACCTTTAACGTCAGCATAGACAGCACCGCGCCTACTGTCACTTCTGTTGCCAACATCAAAGACACGGGTTCAAACTCACTCTACAACTCAAACGTTGATTACTTGAACTCGGGCGATGTGCTTTACCAAACTGTCAAATTCAGTGAAGCTGTGAATGTGACTGGCACGCCATTGCTTTACCTAAATATGGACGGGAAATATGTGGGGGCCCAATACCAAAGCGGCTCAGGCACCAATACCTTGACTTTCGCTTATACGATTCAATCAAATGACAATGCGCTGGGTGGCGTCACCATTGATAACAGTTGGACAAACTTCAATTTAAATGGCGGCAGCATCACAGACGCCGTTGGTAATAATGCCAATCTGTATTGGAAGGGCACCAATATCCTGAATGAAAATAATACTGTCTATGTGGTGGACAACACAAGCCATGTTAACTTTAAGCAAGGCCAAGACCTGTTTTGGAAGTACACAGGCACAACCAATTGGTTGTCAACCGCAGAAACTCCTGCTATCTGCGCTGGTAAAACCATTGATATCAGTTTGCGCGTGGACAGAATGTATTCTGTTGATGTTATCAACCGTTGGTCCAGCGGGAACTCCTATTACAATTTAATTGACGATGGTGTGGTTCTTAAGCGTGCCGTGAACAACTTCCAAGGCAGTGCTGGATATATTAACGGCCAATATATAGCTGGCTCAGCGCAAGGAACAAACGGTGTTTATGTCTACGACACCAAGTGGGATATTGAGGGAATCACCCTTCCAAATATTGCGTCTTGGACCAACCCTAACTTGTATTATGGTTTCGCGCTTGAATTTAGGACAACCACTTTGGCTGGCGTGACGACAGACCCAATGACAAATTCACAGAATAACGCTAAGCTCACTTATGTGGCGACCGGAGGTCTGTCAACGCCAATGGTGCTTGATTTGAATGGCGATGGTGTGCACACCGTTGATAAATCTCAAGGCGTGATGTTTGATCTGTCTGCAGTCGGTCAAGTTCAGCACACCGCTTGGACCGACGGCGAAGACGGCTTGCTGGCTTTGGACTTGAACGGTGACGGCAAGATCAATGACGGCTCTGAGTTGTTTGGCAATGCCACCCGCACGGCAAATGGCAAAGCCAGTGACGGCTATGAGGCTTTGCGCCAATACGACCTGAACGCGGATGGTGTGATTAACACCAATGACGCGGTGTTTGGCAAGCTGCAAGTGTGGGCTGATACCAATATGGATGGGGTGAGCCAAGCCGGTGAGTTGCATTCCCTGCAAGAGGTGGGCGTTGAGTCTCTCAGCCTAGATGCATTGAGCAGCACCCAAACCGAAAACGGTAATATTTACGCAATGACTTCTAGCTGGACAGGCACTGACGGCAAAGTCAATGACATGGCCGACGTGTGGTTTGCCAACTCAAGCTTAGAGCAATTGGTGCAAAACGCCACAGGCTCTCACATGCTGGATTTGGCTGCTGACGCCAGCGCGAATGTGCAAGACCTGAAGTTGTCGGATGTGCTGGGTCTTGACTCGCAGGTCATGGTGATCAAAGCTGGCACCAACGATGTGGTGAATCTGGATGATTCTGGCTGGAGCCAAAATGGCGCGAGCACCACCTTCGACAACCACAGCTACAACTTGTGGAGTAACGGTAACGCCTACGCATTGATAGACCAAAACGCGCAGGTTCACCAAGTCATTTAACAAGCCCGCCCCCTAGGGCAGTTCCTAGGGGGCTTTGCTTGCATGGGTCGCAGGATGGGCTGAGAGACAATACACACTGCTAAGTTTGGCGTGTGTATTTTTTTTGAATCTGATCCTATGACCGTTTTTTCTACCCAAGCCAGCTTGCCCGAGCTTGACCCCACCGATTTGCGCCGCTGCTTGGCCTCCTTCGTCACCGGTGTGACGGTGATGACGGTTTTGGACGCAGATGGCAAGCCCGTGGGTTTGACCGCCAACTCTTTCAGCTCTTTGTCACTCGACCCACCGTTGATTGTGTGGAGTCTGCGGCTGAATTCCAGCAGCATGCCCATCTACCAACAGGCCCAGCGTTTTGCGGTGAATATTTTGGCGGATGATCAAGTAGACATCTCTAACCGCTTTGCCAAATCCGCGCCCGATCGCTTCAATGGCGTTTCCTACCAACCGGGTATGGCCGGCGTGCCCTTGATCGACGGCTGTATCGCTTATCTGGAATGCAAACTAGAAGCCACTTACCCCGGTGGCGACCATTTGCTGTTTGTTGGGCGCGTAGAGCGCATACAACAAAACGAGCGCGCACCCTTGGCGTTTGTGGGTGGCAACTATGTGGCGGTGAAACCCCTTACGCCGTGACTTTCACGCCTTTCCAAAAAGCCACTCGGCCGCGAATTTCCTCGGCCTGCGGCTTGGGGTCGGCGTAGTACCAAACTGCATCGTTGTTGAGTTCGCCGTTGACCAACAAAGAGTAATAACTGGCTTGGCCCTTCCAAGAACAAGTGGTTTTGTGGTTGCTAGGCGAAATGAATTCGGGCTTTAATGCGCTCAAGGGAAAGTAGTGATTACCCTCGACTAAAACGGTATCGTCACTTTGAGCGACCACGGTGTTGTTCCAAACGGCTTGCATGCTTACATCCTTGGGTTTTGAGAAGTTTGGGTGATTATCGTTGGCGCTCGGGCTAACCCCCTGTGAAGCCTCAATATAAAAACTATAATTTTCTCGAATTAAACCGATATATCAAATTCGCGAAATTTATATTCATCAATTCTCTGGAGTTTTCCGCATGTCTTATGAAATGACACCGACCTGCGCTTGCTGCGCTCCCGCACCTTTGCGTTCAGGCCAAGGCCTGAACCGCCGTGGTTTCTTGAACTTTGGCGCCGCCGGTGTGGCGGGCACCGCCTTGGCCACGCTGTCTGCTGGCAAAAGCATGGCTGCCAGTGGTCACTATGAAGCCATGTTGGTCAACTGTATAGACCCTCGCTTCACCACTTTGAGCTGGCAGTACATGGGCTTGATTCAAGGCGTCAGCCGCGACAAATTGGAAGACAACTACAGCCACTTTGTGATGGCCGGCGGCCCCATAGGCGCGGTGCATCCCAAGTTCGCCGCTTGGCACGCCACCTATTTCGATAACTTGGATGTGACTGTGTCCTTGCATCACATCAAGCGCGTGATTGCTGTTTCTCACCGTGACTGCGGCGCAGCGAAATTGGCCTTTGGCGCTGACGCCGTGTCTGACAAGGGAAAAGAAACCGAGGCGCATTCCGAAGCCTTGTCCATGTTCCGTCAAGCGGTGAACAAACGTCACCCCAAACTGAGCGTCATCACCGGCATCATGGACACCAACGGCCGCGTGGATTTGGTCGGCTAATTTAAGCCTTCTAGGAAGGACAGCAACAAGGCGTTGACCTCTAAGGGGCGCTCTTGTTGCACCCAGTGGCCCGCATGGGGAATCAACTGGCATAAACGCATATGGCTGCAGGCCTTGGTTTGCATGGCTTCAAACGCACCTGGCATTTGGTAAACACCCCAATCCGATGCGCCTGCAATGAAGGCCGCGGGCACTTCAATACGCTGATCCCCCCACAACTTGCCGAGTTGGGCAAACAGTTGTGCATCGGTGCCGCAGCGGTACCACTGTAAGCCGCCTTGAAAACCGGTTCTCTGGTACTCCGCCACATACACACGCAAATCATCTTCTGGCAACCAAGCACAGTCGTCAATCTCTTCATGGGTGGGCATGAAGGGGGCCACGGCCTCGGCCATGGTTTGCGCTGCACCCATGATGTAGTAGTGGGGCAGTACAGCCCAAGCCTGCGCGGTCCAGCCCGCCAGTGGGTGGGGGCGGTTGTCTGCCCAATCGGCGCTTTTGACATGGTAGTAAGCGCGTAAAAATGCATGCAAGCCTTGTGGCGCTTGCCACATATCGGTGTTGGCCTTGGGGCCTGAGTAATACCACTGGTAATGCTGCCTAGGTGGATGAAGTTCCTCTAAACCCTGCACCACTTGCATGAGCTTGTGATGGGCAAGCGCGGCTTCAAGTGCCGGCGGTGGTCCCGCAAACGGCGCGCTCATCATCACCACCGCATGGAAAACATCGGGGCGTGTGAGGGCGCACCATGCGGCCACAGGCGAGCCAAAATCATGACCGATGACGCAGGCCACATGGCTGTGGCCCAAGGCTTGGACCAAAGCCGCCGCGTCAGCCACCAGTTGCAGCATGTGGCTGGCTTGCCAGTCGCCCTCGAAGCGCTCGTCACCCCCCGAGGTGCGGCCATAGCCGCGCTGATCGGGTGCCACCACGTGATAACCCGCCGCGGCCAATACCGGCAGTTGATGTCGCCAACTGAAAGCCAGTTCGGGGAAACCGTGCAGCAACAGCAGCAAAGGTTTGGCGCTGACATCCCCCTCGAAGCCGGCTTCCAAGAAGTGCATTTGCAAACCTTGGTCGATAGATAGGGTGCGCGAGCGCACGCCCTCGGGCAGGGGCAGGGGTGCAAGCAAGCTGCTCATTTCGCTCATGCTGCTCAGGTGTTGCTTGAGCTGATCAAGTGGGCAAGCGCAAGGGCAGTTGGCGCAAACGCTGTCCAGTTAAGGCAAACACCGCATTGGCCACCGCGGGTGCAATGGGGGGTGTGCCGGGTTCGCCCACGCCTTCGGGATGGGCCTGACTTTCAATGATGTGGGTTTCTACTCTGGGGGCTTGGGAGATGCGCAGCACGGGGTAGTTGTTGAAATTGCTTTGCTCAACCCGGCCTTTGTCTATGGTGATTTCACCCAACAAGGCGGCAGACAAACCAAACACCACGGCGCTCTCCATTTGCTGGTCAATCAGTTGCGGGTTGACCGCCATGCCGCAATCGATGGCACACACCACACGGTGTACAACAATTTTTTGGTTTTGCACCGACACCTCGGCCACTTGGGCCACGATGCTGCCAAACGACTCATGCAAGGCCAAACCCAACGCACGGGGTGCGCCATCGGGTCCCACGCTGGGCGCTTGACGCCAGCCGCTTTTGTCTGCGGCGGTTTGCAGCACCTTGGCATGGCGGGGATGGTTTTTCAGCAGGTTCAAGCGAAAGTCCAAAGGGTTTTTTCCCGCAGCAAACGCCATTTCATCGACAAAACTTTCTTTGAAAAAAGCTTGGTGCGAGTGACCTACCGAGCGCCAAAACCCTACCGGTATGGGTAAGTCCACCGCCACATGGGCAATGCGCGCATTCGGCCATTCATAGGCTTGGTCGAAGGCACCTTCGGCGGTGGTTTTGTCGGGCCCAGCGCCTGCTAAGCCTAAGGTGCGCGCCATGACCTGGGGCACGATGGATTGGCTGGCCGAGGTGTTTTGCCACGCCACCAATTGACCTTGCGCGTCGAGTCCTGCGCTGAAGCGGCTGATGCAAGCTGGGCGATAAAAATCATGCTGCATGTCTTCGCTTCGGCTCCATACCGTTTGCACGGGCGTGCCTTCCATGGCTTTGGCCACCATGCATGCTTGGGCAATGATGTCCATTTCCAAACGCCGACCGAAACCGCTGCCCAACATGGGAATATGCAACTGCACTTTGGTGATGTCGATACCCAGTTGTTTGGCGGCCACCTTGGCAGCCACATCAGGCACTTGGGTTGACGCCCAAACTTGCGCCGCACCATCTTTGAGCCACACCGTGCAGCCCATGGGCTCCATGGGGGCATGTGCCAAATAGGGGGCGTGGTACTCGGCCTTCACCGTGCGCGCGGCTTTTTGCAAAGCGCTATCGGCGTCGCCAGTAGAAAAATAAGCAAATCCCGTGTCGCTGTCCAAGGCTTTGCCCAACTCTGCAGCGATGGTGTCGCTGGACCAAGCGGAGGAGGGTGCGTTGTCCCACTTCACCTCTACTTGGGTGAGTGCTTTCATGGCTTGGTAGGTGGATGCAGCCACCACCGCCACCCCAGCGCTGGTGCCGTGCAAAGCGTCAATGGCCAGCACTTTTTTCACGCCAGGCATGGCCCGCGCTTTGCTGTCGTCAAAGCTTTGTAATGCGCCGCCCAACATGGGGTTCATGCGCACACTGGCAAACATCAAACCCGGCGGGCGAATGTCTGTTGCGTAAATGGCCGAGCCGTCGCATTTGGCTTGCGCATCCAAGCGCGGCAGGCTTTTTCCAATGAGGATGAAATCATCGAGAGATTTGAGCTTGACCTCAGGCGGCAAACCCACCTTGGCCGCTGCAGCCGACAACTCGCCAAAAGTGGCTTTTTTGCCCGAGCCGTGCGAGACCACGCCGTCTTTCACATCGCATTCGTTGGTCGGCACATGCCACTGTTGAGCCGCAGCGCCGACCAACATGGCGCGTGCGCTGGCACCGGCTTCGCGCATGGGAAGCCACAGGTCTTTGATGCTGGTGGAACCACCGGTGAACATGATGCCTACTTCACGCATGGTTTTACGCACCAACCACTGCGCACCGCTTTTGAGCATGCCTTGGTTGTCGGGGTGAA
>CANLWQ010000115.1 GCA_947494405.1 Comamonadaceae bacterium
CAGGCTTCACCCGTGATTTGTCATACAAGATGATGCGCGCACGGGTTGAGAACCCAAACCAAGACGTCCCTTCAGCACGCTTGCGCGCGCGCAGGTGTTCGGGAATCGCTTTTTCCAGCAAGGTGGATTGAATCGGTTTGAACAGACCTTCTACTTCGCCCTTCCATAAACGCGCGGCGTCGACCAGCAACATCACATCAGCCGGCGAAGCAGAGCCCTCGGCTTTGAGGCGCGACAAAATGCCCGCGTCATCTGCGTCCACCCGATTGATGCGAATCCCAGTGGCGCGGGTGAAATCGGCGTACAAGGCTTCATCGGTGGCGTAATGCCTGGCAGAGTAAAGATTGAGTTGTGCTTCTTGCGCTTGAGACGCGCCGCCCAAACAGGCCAGCATGGACAAAACGCCCAAGGCGCGTAGAGAAAAAACAGCACTGACCAGCTTGCCAACCATGATGAACCTCTTGTCAAAGAAGCACATCCTAAATCAAATAGGAACTATTCGCATTTGCGTTAAATCAAAAACCCCGGCTATTTATCAGGACTTCCTGAGGGTTCGGCTCAAAAGCATCACAGGCAGCAGGCCAACCAAGACCAGAGCCAGCGAGGGCAAGGCCGCTTCGCCCAGGCGCTCATCTCTGGCCAGCTGGTAGGCCATGACCGCCAAAGTGTCGGTGTTGAAGGGGCGCAACACCAAGCTGGCCGGCAGCTCTTTCATCACATCGACCAAGACCAGCAACAGCGCGGCGGCGGTGGAGCGTTTCAACAAAGGCCAATGAACGCGGGTGAACAAGGCGGTGCGGTACACGCCCATGGTGCGCGAGGCTTCATCGGTGCTCATAGGAATACGGGTGTAGCCCACTTGCACTGCTTGCAGTGCCAAAGCGATAAATCGAACCAAATAGGCCCAAACCAAACCCAGCACGGTGGCGGTCAACCAAAACCCCGCTTGGCTTTGCGGCCAAGCTTGCTGCAACCAGCCAATGGGGAGCAACAAACCCACCACCACTATGACACCAGGCACGGCATAACCCAGCCCCACGGCTTGGGTGCTCCAGCGATGCCAAGCGCTAGGGCGCACCCGTTGACTGAAGGCCAAGGACAGCGCCAAACCCACGGCCAACACGGAAGTTAACAGTCCCAAGTACAGGCTGTTGAAAGTCCATTGTGAAAACTTAGCCCAATCTATAGACACACTGAGGTTTTGCTGCCACAAAGCATGTGCCATGATCAAAAAGGGCAGGACAAAGCCCAGCAAAATTGGCATGGCGCAAAGAAAAAACGCCAATGCTGCTGCCCAGCGGCGCAATCGCATGGGCTGCGAGTCGCTGCCTTGCCCCGAACTGCGCTGGCTGGCAAAACGCAAGCGCGACTGCGCTCTTTGCTCCAGCGCCAGCATCAGGCCAACCAGCAGCAACAGCAAAGTCGCCAGCTGGGCCGCCGCTACACGGTCGTCCATCACCAACCAAGCTTTGTAAATGCCGGTAGAAAACGTGGTGACACCGAAATAACTGCTGACACCGAAGTCCGCCAAGGTTTCCATCAATGCCAAAGCCGCGCCAGCCGCGATGGCCGGTCGCGCCAAAGGAAGGGCCACACGAAAAATACGTCGAGCCAAGCCGGCACCGAGCAAGCGAGCCGCTTCCATCAACTGGGGAGCGCGCTCCACCAAGGCCGCACGCACCAGTAAATACACATAGGGGTAAAGCGCGCAACTGAGCACTGCCGCCGCACCCCACAGACTGCGCACATCCGGCCACAGCGGGCCTTGCCAGCCAAAGAGCTGGCGCAAGCTGGTTTGCACAGGGCCACTGAATTGCAAAAAGTCGCTGTAGGCATAGGCCACCACATAAGCGGGCATGGCCAAAGGCAATAAAAGTGCCCACTCCAGGGTGCGCCGGCCGGGGAAATCAAACAAGGTGACCGCAGCGGCGCTCACACTGCCCATGCTGATGACGCCCAGAGCCACCCAAAAACACAGGCTTAAGCTGCTCAGCACATAACCAGGCAACACCGTGCTGTACATGCGCAGCAAAATATCTGCAGAGCCGGCGTTCCATTGCAACCAAGCAGCCAGAACCATCAGCACTGGCAAGGCCAGTAGCAAGATCACCAACAACCGCAGCAGAGAAATCAAACGCATGGAGTCGTCGCAGCAAGCGACCAAGCAAAAGCGCAGATTGTAGGCAGCAGGTGCGCGCGCAATCGAGATGCCTACAATCCGCAGCATGTTTCTTGATGTCAATGCCTTGCAAGTGCATTACCCTGGCCGACACCTGGCAGCGGTAGATAGCGTGAGCCTGCAGCTGAAAGCCGGGCAAATGGGTGTCTTGATCGGCCCCTCGGGCTGCGGCAAAACCACTTTGTTGCGCGCTGTGGCGGGTTTGGAAAAAATCAGCGCAGGCTCCATCCGCATCAACAACAACACTGTCAGCGGTGACGGTGTTCATCTGCCTCCGGAAGCGCGTCGCATAGGCATGGTGTTCCAAGACTACGCACTTTTCCCGCACCTGAATGTGGCTCAAAACATTGCGTTTGGTTTGCACCGCTGGCCGGCAGATCAACAGCGCGCCAGAGTCAACGACGTGTTGGCCTTGGTGGGTCTGGAAAACAGCGGTCAGCGTTTTGCGCATGAGCTCTCTGGCGGGCAGCAGCAACGGGTGGCCTTGGCGCGGGCTTTGGCGCCGCAGCCGCAGCTGTTGTTGCTCGACGAGCCCTTCTCCAACTTAGATGTGGATTTGCGCGAACGCTTGGCGCATGAGCTGCGCTCCATTCTCAAGATGGCCAACACCACGGCCTTGTTTGTGACCCACGATCAGCTTGAGGCGTTTGCCTTGGGCGATGTGATTGGCGTCATGCACCAAGGCAAGCTGCAGCAGTGGGACGACGCTTACCACCTCTACCACCGACCTGCCACCCGCTTTGTCGCCGAGTTCATTGGCCACGGCGTGTTTGCGCCGGCCCAGCTTCGCCGTGAAGGCGACAGCTTGGTGTTGCAAACCCCATTGGGTGAATTGCGTGAGGACTTGACGCACAACGATGGCGAACAGGTCTTGGGCGACTGCGATGTGCTTTTGCGCGCCGACGACATCGTGCATGACGATGCAGCGCTGGTGAAGGCGCAAATCATTCGCAAAGCCTTTCGCGGGTCAGAGTTTTTATACACGCTGCTGCTAGAGAGCGGCCAAACTTTGATGGCCCATGTGCCCAGCCACCATGATCATCACATTGGTGAATGGATAGGTATACGCGCCGAGGTAGACCATGTGGTGACGTTTGCCAAGGCAGCTGTTTAGCTTTTTGCAAACACCACATTAAATTGCGCCCCAGGCGGGTGCTGGCCAGGGTGGGTTTCTTGCAATTGCACCGTCGCGCCGTGTTTGTGAGCGATTTCCATCACGATGGGCAAGCCCAGCCCCGAGCCATCCGCCTCGGTACCCAGAATGCGATAAAAAGGTTCGAACACCCGAGCGCGTTCGGTCTCGGGAATGCCTGGCCCAGAGTCCTCGACTTGCAAGACCAGCGACAAATCTGCTTGGCGAAACACCCGCGCCGTCACCACGCCAGGGCGCTCTGGGCTTGACGGCGTGTAATTCAAGGCGTTCTCAATCAGGTTGCGCACCATCTCTTTGAGCAAAACCGGGTTGCCTTCAAGCCAGGCCGAGTCGCATGCTTGGTCAAAGCCCAAATCGATATGGCGCTCCATGGCCAGGGGCAAAAAGTCTTTCACCACCTCCATGGTTAAGGCAGACAGATCGCAGGCAAGCTTGGCCACAGGCGCGCCGCTGCTTTCTGCACGCGCCAAGGCCAGCAACTGGTTCACCGTGTGGGTGGCGCGCACGCTTGAGCGCGCAATTTGCAGCAGCGACTGCTTCAAATCATCGGCCGAGGCGTCTTGGCGCAAAGCCAAATCGGCTTGCATACGCAAGCCCGCCAGCGGTGTTTTCAGCTGGTGCGCGGCATCTGCCAAAAACCGTTTTTGGGTGGCAATCGAGTCTTGCAAACGCTGCAGCAAATCGTTGATGGACAACACCAGCGGCGAGACCTCAATAGGCACCACGCTTTCATCTAAGGGGCTCATGTCGTCGGGGTTGCGCTGCCGTATGAGTTGCTCAAGTTTATTTAAAGGTTGAATGCCACGCGCCAGCGCCAGCCAAATCAGCAGCACCGCCAGCGGCAAGATGACAAACTGCGGCAGCATCACGCCTTTGATGATTTCATTGGCCAGTACCGAGCGCTTCTCTAGGGTTTCAGCCACTTGCACCAGCGCCGGACGCGCGCTTTGTGGTTTGACACGCACCCAGATATAGGCAACCCGAACAGGCACGCCTTGGCGCATATCGTCGCGCATACGCAGTTCATCGGTGACCAGTTTTTCGTCTTCTTGCGGCAAGGGCAAATCGCTGTCGCCACTCAAAACCTCACCTTTGGCGCCCAACACTTGGTAGTACACCTCGTCGGTGGGGTCGGCCAATAAAAAATCATTGGCAGATTTCGGAAAATGAAATCCCACGCTGGTTTCGTCGCTTTGCACCAGTTGCGCCAAGGCCAAGGCGTTGTGGCCCAAGCCGCGGTCAAACGGTACGCGTGCAATGCCTTCTGCAATTAGCCATGTGAGACCAAAAGTGATGGGCCACAGCAGCAAAAACGGCGTGAGCATCCAATCGAGAATTTCGCCAAACAAAGAGCGTTGGCGGCGCTGAAACAGCTTCACGGCGCAGCGACAGGCGCTTCAGTGGCGGGGTGGATTTTTTCCAAGCAGTAGCCCAAGCCGCGCACCGTTGCAATGCGTATCGGTCCCTTTTCTATCTTTTTGCGCAAGCGGTGTATGTAAACCTCGATGGCGTTATTGCTCACCTCTTCGCCCCATTCGCACAAGCGCTCGACCAACTGGTCTTTGCTGACCAATCGCCCCACGCGTTGCAACAACACTTCCAGCAAACCCAGCTCGCGTGCCGACAACTCGACCATGCGCCCATCGATGGTGGCAACGCGCCCGGATTGGTCGTAAATCAGGGGGCCGTGACTGATGGTGGCGGTGGTGCTGCCCATGCCGCGCCGTGTGAGGGCACGCACCCGGGCTTCAAGTTCTTGCAATGAAAACGGCTTGGCCATGTAATCGTCGGCGCCGTAATCCAAACCCTTGACCCGCTCTTCCACGCTGTCGGCGGCGGTGAGTATGAGTACAGGCAGGTTGTTGCCTCTGGCGCGAAGGCGTTTGAGAACATCAAGCCCGTGCATTTTGGGCAAACCCAAATCAAGAATGATGAGATCAAATTCTTGCGATGTCATCAAAGCGGCATCGGCTTCGTTGCCGTTGGCAACATGGTCAACCGCAGCGCCTGAGGCGCGCAAGGTGCGAAGCAAGCCATCTGCCAGCACCTGGTCATCTTCAGCGATCAGTATTCGCATGCGCTGTGTCTCCGCTCTATTTATGCTTTGGATTCTAGGTTGAACATGAGGTGTTTTCAGCATTTCAATCATGCGGGTTAACGCCAATCTGCTGCATAGGCTTCAAGCCCCAAGCTGACAACGGTTGCCACATCCGCGCCCACCTCTTGGCGAAACTCGTCTTCGGCTTGCGCGATAGCGGCCTCGAAAGCTTTCAGCCAAGACAGCCCCGTATCGGTGAACACTATGCGTTTGGCGCGTGCGTCGCCTTGGTCGTCTTCACGCCGCACCACGCCCCAGGCCTCGCATTGGTTGACCAAGTCGCCCATGGCTTGCTTGCTCATGCCTGCCATGGCAGCCAGCTCATTCAGGCGCGCGCCCTGCAAGGGCAGGTGTCGGGTGATGTGGATATGGGCCGCGCTCACCTTGTCGCGTGCGGCCAAATTGGACAAGGCCAAGGGCGCGTCAATATGCTGTGCCATCAACACCAAGACCCTTGCGTCAAAACGCCGCATGGCATGACCCAACAAGCGCCCTAAATGCGATTGCCGCCAATCGTGGCCAGAAGAAACAAGGTTAAATGCCATACCGATATGGTAAGGCAAACTGACCAAAAAAGGGGTTTACAGAAATGTATAGCGCAGATAAAGTACTGTTCAAGCATCCAGCCTGTGGTTTGAAACAGGTCAAGGTGATGCTCGCAACCCATTGACCTTAAAGGAGATTTCCATGGACAACGCTAAAACAATCGCCGCCGCAGGCGAAAAAGCCAAAGCCCTGCAAGCCGCGCTGGCCCAAATTGAAAAGCAGTTTGGCAAAGGCACCATCATGCGTTTGGGCGAGGGTGAGGTTATCGAAGACATCCAAGTCGTCTCCACCGGCTCTCTTGGCCTCGACGTCGCCTTGGGTGTAGGCGGTCTGCCACGCGGTCGGGTCATCGAAATTTACGGCCCAGAGTCTTCAGGCAAAACCACCCTCACTTTGCAAGTCATTGCCGAGATGCAAAAAACCGGCGGCACTTGCGCCTTTGTCGACGCCGAACACGCGCTGGACGTGCAGTACGCACAAAAACTCGGTGTCAATCTGCAAGAGTTGCTCATCAGCCAGCCCGACACAGGCGAGCAGGCCTTAGAAATTGTCGACAGCTTGGTGCGCTCTGGCGCGGTCGACCTCATCGTCATCGACTCGGTGGCAGCACTCACGCCCAAGGCCGAGTTGGAAGGCGAAATGGGCGACTCACTGCCTGGTTTGCAAGCCCGCCTCATGAGCCAAGCGTTGCGCAAGCTCACCGCGCACATCAAGAAAACCAATTCCACC
>CANLWQ010000116.1 GCA_947494405.1 Comamonadaceae bacterium
AAAGTGCCGGCAAAGCACGAACCCTCGTCGATCAGCGCAAACAAGGAGCGCGAAGACACATCCAGGCGCGCCAAAGTGCGGCGCAGCAAGCCAATGGTTTCATTCACCAACCAATGCGCTTGGTGCTGCACCAACAACGCATCAGACTGCAGTGCAAGCGATGCGTCGCCAGTGGTTTTCAACAGCCATGTACCTATATCGAGTTCGTTGCTGCGCAAACAAAGAATGGCGTCATCCAATTCACGCGCCATTTGCAAGGGGTACCAAGTGTCACCCGCTTGGTGAATGGCTTCAATGCTGCTGGGCAACTCGGCTTGAGGCGCAGACACGGTGAGGGTGGCCGAGCGCTTGGCGCGGTCTATTTGCACATTCACATAGCCATAGTTCAAACTGTCAGCGGTGGTGGTTTTGTTTAAAGGGTTCAAAGCCACGCCTTGACCTTGTGCAGCCAGACCCGCACGTTGGCTGTGAGCCGGCAGTGCTTGGGCATGTTGGGCCACCACCTCCGCAAACTGGGCGGGTTTGGCAATCGCGTCGACCAAGCGCCAGTCCACCGCTTTTTGGCCGCGCACACCTTCCACGCTGGTACAAAAAATATCGGCCAGATCGTGGCGCACATGGCGCTTGTCAGTGATGCGGGTCAAGCCGCCCGTGCCAGGCAACACACCCAACAAAGGCACTTCTGGCAAAGACACACTGGAGGAGCGGTCGTCCACCAGCACAATCTCATCGCAGGCCAGCGCCAACTCGTAGCCGCCGCCGGCACATGCGCCGTTCACAGCCGCGACAAATTTCAAACCACTGTGGCGACTGCTGTCTTCTATGCCGTTGCGGGTTTCATTGGTGAATTTACAAAAATTCACTTTCCAAGCGTGGCTGGACAAACCCAGCATGAAAATATTGGCGCCTGAGCAAAAAATACGGTCTTTCAAACTGGTGACCACCACCGACTTGACCTCGGGGTGCTCAAAACGAACGCGCTGCAAGGCGTCATGCAACTCGATATCCACGCCCAAGTCGTAAGAATTGAGTTTGAGTTTGTAGCCTGGCAAGATGCCGCCGTCTTCTTGAATATCCAAAGACAAAGTGGCGACCTCGCCCTCAACCTTCAGTGACCAATGGCGGTAAAGGCTGGGTTTTGTTTGGTAATCGACCTTGAAGTCTGACATGCGGGCATTCCTTTGAAGCCGTGCATCATCCTGCTGAAATGCGACAAATTAGCGCACTATATTGCATGTTATTGATTTTGCGCTAGGTAAGCTTTTTTCAACGCCTGAAAACTGGCCTCTTGCGACTGCTGGCTGGTGTCAAAGTGCAAATCTGCCTTGGCGTAAAACGGCGAGCGGCTCTCAAGAATACGGCGCAAGTCCTGCATGGCCTCGGTACTGGCCGCCATGGGGCGGGTGTCGCCTTGGGCCAAGACGCGGGCCATATGGTCCTCGGGCGTGGCTTGTAACCACATGGTGAAGCATTGCGCCAGCAGCAAATTGAAGGTGGCTTCCTCGGACACCAAGCCCCCAGGTGTGGCCAGCACCGCATGGGGATGCTGCGCCAAGCTGTCCTCTAAGGCGCGACGCTCGTAGCGGCGGTAAGCCTGCGGCCCGTAAAGCCCATGAATTTCACTGATGTTGCAGCCAGCCAGTTGTTCAATGACTCGGCTAAGTTCGACAAACACATAGCCCAGTTCTTTGGCCAAACGCTGACCCAAGGTGGATTTGCCCGCCCCGCGCAAGCCAATCAGCGCGATATGTTGTCGCCGCAAGCTGCCGCTGGCGGGGGCTTCTTCCAACAAACTCACCAAGCTGCATTGCAAAGCTTTGGCGACTTGCAACAAAACCAAAATAGAGGCGTTACCCGTGCCGGCTTCCAAGTTGGCCCAATGCCGCTCGGACACTTGGGCGCGCGCCGCCGCGGCTTTGCGCGACAAACCCCGTCGGCCACGCAGTTGCCGCACCCGCACGGCCAAAGCCATCAGGTAGGGGTGTTTTTCGTCTAAAGGGGTATTGCGCATCCATGCACTTTAATGCATCTTGCGGAAAGACGTTTCAGGTGTCCTTAGACACCTTGATGGTGGGGAATTTCGACGAAAAGTCTTTCGCCTTGGCCGAAACCGCCACCGCCAATTGACGCGCCACCGCTTTGTAAATACCTGTCACTTCGCCATCGGGGTCAGCCACCACGCTGGGCAGGCCGCTGTCGGCTTGTACACGAATAGCCATGCTCAAAGGCAAAGCGCCCAAATAAGTCATGCCCTCGGCTTGCGCCATTTTTTTGCCGCCTTCCACACCAAAGATGTGTTCTGCGTGACCGCATTGGCTGCACACATGGACCGCCATGTTTTCCACCACACCCAAAATGGGCACGCCCACTTTTTGGAACATGCGAATGCCCTTCAAGGCGTCTATCAGCGCAATGTCTTGCGGGGTGGTGACGATGACCGCGCCGGTCAGCGGCACGCGTTGGCTCAGGGTCAACTGTATGTCGCCAGTACCTGGAGGCATATCGACAATCAGGTAATCCAAGTCGCGCCAGTTGGTTTGGCGCAGCAGTTGCTCAAGTGCTTGCGTGGCCATGGGGCCGCGCCACACCATGGCTTGGTCTTGCGCCACCAAAAACCCAATCGACATGACTTGCACGCCGTGGGCTTCCAAGGGCTGCATGGTTTTGCCATCTGCGCTTTCAGGGCGGCCTGACAAACCCATCATCATGGGTTGGCTGGGACCGTAAATATCGGCGTCTAGCAAACCCACGCTTGCGCCCTCGGCAGCCAAAGCCAAAGCCAAATTGGCCGCGGTGGTGCTTTTGCCCACACCGCCTTTGCCAGACGCCACAGCAATGATGTTTTTCACCTGAGGCAACAAAGCCACGCCAGGCTGGGCCGCATGGGCAATCACTTTGCTGCTGACTTTGACTTTCACCGAGGTGACGCCGGGAACTTGCCCGACCACGTTTTGCAATTGCTGCTCGAAAGCCGACCACAAGCTTTTGGCGGGATAGCCCAATTCCACCTCAAACGACACCGCACCGCCGTCTATGCGCAGGTTTTTCAGCGACTTGCTGCTAACAAAGTCTTGGCCCGTGAGGGGGTCGGCCACGGTTTTCAAGGCTGTGGTGACGTCTTGTTCGCTCAAGGGCATGTGTACTCCATTGTGTCTGTTGGTCAAAAGGCTGTAGTCTAGCTATACAGACACACTAAGCGAGCATTGACGCCAAGCCCCGCCATGGCGGCTCGGTCGCCTCTCACTGCCGCAAGCGGCAATGCTCGAGTCGGCCCGCCCGCCTTGTCGGGTCTTTGTTGAAGCACTTTTTCGAAACTACCAGACCGACATGCTGTGATTGTCCGCAAAGCGAACATTGACTCGAAGAGGCAGTGAGCGGCGGGCGAGCACAGCAGGGCGGGCTGATCACAGACAAAAGAAGCAAGGCATAAAATCAGATTCCTATTCAGTATTAACCCCTCATGACCCAGCGCCGCTTATTTGTCACCACCGCCCTGCCCTATGCCAATGGCAACTTTCATATCGGGCACATGATGGAGTACATCCAAGCCGATATCTGGGTGCGTTATCAACGCATGCAGGGGCACGCGGTGAATTTTGTTTGCGCCGACGACACGCATGGCGCGCCCATCATGATCGCTGCTGAAAAAGCCGGTCTCACACCGCAGCAGTTTGTAGCCAATATCGCTGCTGGCCGCCAGCAATACCTTGACGGCTTTCATATAGCCTTTGACAACTGGCACAGCACCGACGCGCCTGAAAACCACGCCTTGGCGCAGCAGATTTACCGCGACCTGCGCGACCTGCCCGCAGAAAAAGGTGGCACGCTGATTGAGCGCAAAACCATAGAGCAGTTTTTCGATCCCGAGAAAAATATGTTTTTGCCCGACCGCTTCATCAAGGGCGAATGCCCCAAGTGCGGCACCAAAGACCAATACGGCGACAACTGCGAAAACTGTGGTGCGGTGTACGCGCCCACCGATTTGAAAAACCCCTACTCTGCTTTGTCGGGTGCGACGCCGGTGTTGAAACATGCCGAGCATTTTTTCTTCAAGCTGTCCGACCCGCGTTGCGTAGCGTTTTTACAAGACTGGACGCAAAACGGCCAACACCTGCAACCCGAAGTCGCCAACAAAGTGAAAGAGTGGTTCAGTGTTCGCAGCAACCCCGACGGCAGCACCAGCGAAGGTTTGGGCGACTGGGACATCAGCCGCGACGCGCCCTACTTTGGCATCGAAATTCCCGATGCCCCCGGCAAATATTTTTATGTGTGGCTGGATGCACCTATTGGCTATTTGGCCTCGCTGAAAAACCTGCTGGAAAAACGCGGCGAAAACTTTGACGCCTACATCAACGACCCAGAGGTAGAGCAATACCATTTCATTGGCAAAGACATCGTCACTTTTCACACGTTGTTTTGGCCAGCTATTTTGCAGTTCAGCGGCCGCAAAGTGCCGCACAAGGTGTTTGTGCATGGCTTTCTCACGGTGAACAACGGCGAGAAGATGAGCAAGAGCCGAGGCACGGGCCTGAACCCCTTGAAGTACCTCGAGTTAGGTATGAACCCCGAGTGGCTGCGCTACTACTTGGCCGCCAAGCTCAATGGCCGCAACGAGGACATAGACTTCAACGCCGATGATTTTTTGGCGCGGGTGAACTCTGATTTGGTCGGCAAATATATCAACATCGCGTCCCGTGCTGCGGGTTTCATTGCCAAGCGTTTTGCTGGCAAATTAGGCGCGGTGAGCGCCGACGGCGAGGCGCTGCTGGCGCAATTGCATGCGGGGTTGCCGGCCATTGAGGCGCTTTACGACCAACGCGACTGCGCCAAAGCTTTGCGCGACACCATGGCCTTGGCCGACCGCGTGAACGAATATGTGGACGCCAACAAACCTTGGGAGTTGGCCAAGCAAGAGGGCCAAGATGCCCGTTTGCAAGATGTGTGCAGCACCTGCATAGAAGCGTTTCGCTTGCTGAGTTTGGCCTTAAAACCTGTGCTGCCCGCCTTGGCAGCCCAAGTAGAGGCTTTTTTAAATATCTCGCCCTTGCAGTTCGCGCAGCGCGACCAACGCATGGGCGCCGGCCACACCATTGGCACTTACCAACACCTGATGCAACGAGTGGACGCCAAGATGCTTGACGCTTTGTTTGAAACAGATAAATTGGGGTCGGATACCGATTTCCAACCCAACAAGCCGGGGTCAGAGCCCGAATTTTCCTCCGGAAAATCGGGGTCTGACCCCGGCGGCGAAGCCATCGCCGACACCATTTCCATAGACGACTTTGCCAAGATCGATTTACGCATTGCGCTCATCGTCAACTGCGAACCGGTAGAGGGCAGCACCAAGTTGCTGCGCTTGACACTGGATGTGGGCGAGGGCCGCACACGCAATGTGTTTTCTGGTATTGCCAGCATGTACCAGCCCGCCGACTTGGTGGGCAAACTCACCGTCATGGTGGCCAATTTGGCGCCGCGCAAAATGAAGTTCGGTATCTCTGAGGGCATGGTGCTTGCCGCCAGCCACGCAGATGAGAAAGCCCATCCAGGTATCCATGTACTGCACCCTTGGCCGGGTGCCACGCCGGGCATGCGCATCCATTGACACTTAAGGGTCGCAGACCCACACCCGCATGAAATTGGTGTTTCAACCCAAACTGATTGAAAGCTTGCGCGGCTACAACCGCCAGCGCTTGGGGCAAGACCTAGGCGCGGGTTTGAGCGTGGGCGTGGTGGCCCTTCCTTTGGCTCTGGCTTTTGCAATTGCTTCTGGTTTGAAGCCCGAAGCCGGTTTGTTCACCGCCATTGTGGCGGGTTTTCTGATTTCGGCTTTGGGTGGCAGCAAGGTGCAAATTGGCGGCCCGGCCGGCGCCTTCATCGTCATCATCTACGGCATCGTCAGCCAGCATGGCTTGGCAGGTTTGATGTTGGCCACGCTGCTCTCAGGTGTGTGGTTGCTGCTCATGGGCATGTTGCGCTTGGGCGTGCTGATTCGCTTTATTCCCGTGGCGGTCATCATTGGGTTTACCAACGGTATTGCGGTGCTGATTTTTTTGTCACAGATGAAAGATTTTTTTGGCCTGCATATTCACCCACTGCCCACCGATGTTCTGCACCTGCTTGCCGCCTTGATCGAACATGCCGGCACGCTGAACACCGCAGCTTTGTCTTTGGCCTTGGGCAGCTTGGGCCTGTTGGTGCTGTGGCAAAACGTGTTGCCCAAACGCTTGCCCAGCGCTTGGGGCCCTCGGTTGGGGCTGATACCCGCCTCGCTATGGGTACTGGTGCTGAGCACCGCTTTAACCGCTTGGTTGGCTCTGCCCGTTGACACTTTAGGCAATCAGTTTGGTGGCATCCCCAGCACTTTGCCCACATGGGCTTGGCCAAGCTTTAAGGCTGAACAATTACAGGCTGTGCTGCTGCCCAGCATCACCTTGGCGCTGCTGGGGGCCATCGAATCTTTGCTGTGCGCACGGGTGGCTGACAAACTGATTCACGACAGGCATGACCCTAACCAAGAACTGATGGCCCAAGGCATTGCCAATATTGCGATGCCCTTTATGGGCGGCATGCCTGCCACCGGGACGATTGCACGCACCATGACCAATGTGAACAACG
>CANLWQ010000117.1 GCA_947494405.1 Comamonadaceae bacterium
ACTAATAATTTTTTTGTGGAAGTCATGTTTTTTCCTAATTCATCTAGATTGGTCACTTGGAATTCTTGCCAGATGCCAAAACAATTTTGCAAATATGTTCAAGCCGCTCAATGTGTTCATAGGCTCGCCAAGGTGTCACATCAATAGCAACAACTCCGTGACCTTTGATGCCAACAATGTCGTAACCAATAAAGCCCTTGTCATCCAGTTGCAAATTAGCGTGGCATTGATCTGCAAGTTGTTGACTAATTGGCTCAACATCCAGAACATTTGGGGCTACTCGTGTGTAGCGATTTAGCTCTGGGAATGATTCACTGATTGTGCTTAGGTCAATGCCTGCATGCATTGCTGCAATGCAGTAAGTTGGGTGCAAATGAACCACAACTCTTACTTCATTGCTGTGTTGCCCCATTTTTTTCTGAAGACCATAGTGCAATGGAATTTCACCGCTAGGTTTCAAACTTCGGCTTATGTCTGTGTATTCAAGTTCTGCCCATGAACTTTCGAGCAGCTTAATTTTTTTAAACTGGTCGGGCTGCAAGGTTTGCTTGCGAACACCGCTGGGTGTGATGTAAAAGTGGTCGCGATCATGGTGTCTGATGCTGACATTACCATCCCTGCTGGTAATCCAATTACGCTTGTAGGCATCTACTAAGGTTTCACAAATGGTTTCTAGCATATTGTTTAAATATTAATTTATTGAGTCTGCAGGTTTATTGAAAAAAACAGACTATTGCGACAAGCTTGAAAAGCAAATACCTTCGAAATGGCAGTGAATCCTTATATGATTATTTATTGCTTGACTAAGCATTCATCATTGAGTCCAAGGAATCAGAAAACAAGCTTTGAGAATTCAAAATTTAATTTTTAAATTCTTTTGCTTTCTCAAGTCTTTGCTCATCAGTCATCTCATCACAGCGGCTGCTTCGATCTGGCATGCGAAGCCATTCTTGTGTCCCTTTTCTCGGACCATAAATTCGATTAGATTGTTTGAACACAGCCCATGTCACGAAGGCCATAGTGATGACGGCTGCATGGCCCATCATGTTGTAGCCAATGTTCTGTATGTCTCCAAAGTAAACTCCAAAAGCCAAACACCAAAAACTGGCCAACAGTATGGTGGCCAAGTACCTTACAAAAGCTGGTGCGTGCCTCAGAGGATTGAGGTTTGGGTCTAAAAGACTGCGCAATTTTTGAAAAATGAGTTCGATTAAATTGAGAGTTGAAGTCATTTAAATTTCCTGTGAAGTTGTCGGTTCGTGTGTTGATAAGCGATGGGCTGATTGACTAATACAAATTGCTTTGATGCTTGCATCTTTAGAACTTTTTGTACGGGGTGTTGCAAGCTAATTCTCAAACAATGCGTGCCAAGATCCAGCCAGTCAAAGCGATATGACTCAGCGTCACGAGCACAGACGCGCCGTGTAGCCATTTGAAGCGCAAACGGTCATTGGAGTCAGTGGCTCGGTTGATGGCCGGCATTAGCAACTGTCGCACGGGAATGGTGGTTAAAGCAACAGCCGCCATCACAGTTGCAGCCATGTTGTCATGAGACCACCACAATAAGGCAGCAGCTGTCGCCGTGGCCACTACAAACAAGTAGAACCAAGGAAACGCAAGCCGCAGCGTAGCGCCAGCATCCGGGGCGGGCAGTGCTTTGAACAAAAAAGCAGCAAAGCCAAAGGAGTACAAAGTCATACCGCCGAACAAAAGTGCGGTGACCAGTATTGCTAATGAGTGAGTCATATCGAGCTACTTAATTTGAGGCAGGATTGGATGCAGGTGGCAGAGGCAAGCCTTCTGCGATGGCCACTTGTTCGAGTGCTTTTTCAAAAAGCATACGGGCAGAGCCAGCGACATGCTGCAAGTAGGCATGCAGTCGAGTGTCAGCAGCGCTTCTGTTGGCACATTCGCTGCTGTATTTCTCAAAGGATGAGACTTGCAGAAGCAACTCTGCCAAGTGGCTGGGACACTCACATGCGACCGTTGTGGAAAGTCCGGCAAATTGAGTCAGGGCAGCATCGTCAAACAAGGGTGGTGAGACGGGTTGTTCAATTAGACCCACTGGAACAGGTGGAGTTGAATTACGAACGTCAGCAGGTTTTCTGCCTTGTGCACCGTTTTTCTGCAAAGTCGCTAGCCATTGCCGCAATGATTTGTCATCTGAAGGCTCTGATAAGACTTCCACCCCAGCATCCGTTAACTCTGCTCGTGCTGCGGCGCTGGAAAAGCGATAAAAAACCGCCGCTGAAGTGGCGCGCCATGCGTCTTGGGCTTCAATTAGTTCTTTGTGAACGCCAGTTTGAAGGCTTCCAGCTTGCAAGATGAGTATGTCGGCGGTGGGTTCATCTGGCTGCCCTGCAGCTTTTGCTGATGCTGCCAAACTGTCAAATACCCCCACCAGTTGCACCTTTAGTCCAAAGGGCTGTAGATAAAACAAGTGCTGAACTCGGCTTGCCAAGGATTGGCCAACCACCACAATCTTTATTGAGTTTTGCAAATGTGCTTGAACCCAATTAGCTTGAGAAACTTCAGGGGCACGCATCATTTCCCGCATTTGTTCTGTCTCTAGCGAAGCAAGCGATCCAATGGCATGACCCTGCGCGGTCAGCCGACGCAGCAGAGTAGCTCTCTCCACATCTGCTGGCGAATACAACCGGTGACCTGATGCTGCAGTGTTGGGCCGTACAGCCTGGTAGCGCTGCTCCCAAATGCGCAACGTGGCAACGGGCATACCCGCAATCCTCGCTACAGCACCAGCTCTAAAAGTGGGCTGTGTTTTGTTTTGCTGAGGAGCTTGTGATGTACCTGCGGTGTTGGAAAGCGGCATTTTTTGTCGAATGAGTTAAATTTGAGTTTGATTATTACACCTTTTTTGATCTATTGAGTTGATTTTTTTCTTTTAAACGCTACGATAGCGTTTCACGATCAACTCGTATCACCGTCAGAGTCGTTAGTCAAGCTGGTACCGACCATTTTTGTTCCGGCATGAATCCTGACAACTCGCCTCACCACTTGTTGTCGTCTTCAAGCGCCAAGATCCCAAGCCCTTGGTGTTCGTTGAATTTTTCAGGCTTGCCTTCAAACGGATTTTTCATGAACACAAATCGACGCACTTTTTTCATGACTCTGGCCGCTAGCGGTTCAGTTTTGGCCACCTCTGCCCACGCCCAAGCCAAGGCAGACGAGAAAGACCCCCAGTCTGTGGCATTGGGTTACGTGGCAGATGCCACTAAAACCGACACCAAAAAGTACCCCAAGTACGCTGCCGGTCAAGTTTGTACCAACTGTGCTTTGTATCAAGGTAAAGCGAGTGATGCCTGGGGTGGTTGCCCATTGTTTGCTGGCAAGCAAGTTGCAGGCAAAGGCTGGTGCAGTGCATGGGCCAAAAAAGGCTAATCGTGGCTGAATCGGCCGCAGTGCAGCTATCGGGCGCGGACAAAGCACAAGGTTTTTGCGCAAGCCGCGTTCACCTCGCTCCCGGAGACATACTTCCCGCGTGGGTTTTTGCTCATTTGCGGACCGACCACGCAGGTGAAGTTGGTGCAGTCTGTATTTATCAAGGTGTGCTCCAATTCGCCCGCGACCCGAAGTTGCGCGCCTTCGCCGAGCATCACCTGGCCACTGAGCAAAATCACCTGCGTCTCATCTCTGGCTGGTTGCCTGCATCTCAGTACAGCCGCTTGCTCCCGCTTTGGCGACTGGCAGGGTTTCTCACTGGCGCTCTGCCCGCATTATTCGGCCCCAAGGCGGTCTACTCAACGATCGAGGCAGTCGAGACCTTTGTCAACCACCACTACGAGGAACAGATTCTTGCTCTGGTCCGGCAGATTGAATTTCGTCACCTGCGTCAAACCCTGCTCGATTGCCAAGCTGACGAGGTAGCTCACCGCGATGAGGCGGCGGCTGCTTCTCAGGGCCTCAGTCAGTCAGGCTGGATGCTGCGCGCTTGGTGCGCCATAGTGGGCGCAGGATCAAAAGCTGCGGTGACCTTGATCCGCCACATTTGAGTGATGCACAGATGACAGCCATCGCAGCAGAAATCGAACGCTTTAACCGCCTGAGTGCCACTTGGTGGGACAGCCGTGGACCCATGCGGCCCCTGCACGTTGTCAATGCCTTGAGGCTTGACTTCGTAGTCGAACAAATTGCCTCGCATTTGAAACGAGACATATCCAATGCGCTAAATGGGCTGAGAATTTTGGATGTGGGATGCGGCGGCGGCTTAATGTCTGAAGCGCTGGCTAGCTACGGAGCTAATGTCGTTGGCGTGGATGCTTCACCAGGTAACGTCGCTGCTGCTCGCCTGCACGCTCAAGCGCAGAACGTCACAGTTGACTATCGGCTCGGCGAACTCGCCGAAGTACTTTCCCCAAACGAGCGTTTTGACGTGGTGCTCGCGCTTGAGGTGGTCGAACACGTGAGTGACGTACCCGCATTTTTGGCCGCCGCCGCTGACCGTCTCGCCCCAGGCGGCATGCTCTTTGTCTCCACCATCGATCGTACTTTCAAGAGCTTTGCAGTGGCCATCGTTGGAGCTGAATACCTGCTACGAGTTCTGCCGCGCGGCACCCACCAGTGGTCAATGTTCGTGCGTCCCGAAGAGTTGCGGTCTGCTTTGGCTCCCTCAACATTACACATGAATAACCTGCGCGGCATGCGCTACTTGCCTGTATTGCACAAAGCTTCGTGGTGCAAGGACACAAAGGTGAACTACATCGCCACATTCACGCACACTGCCCATTCCAACCTCGACCATTGAAGGCCACCATGCACCATGTAAGACATCTGATTTTGGTGCTAGGCGATCAACTCGACTTAGACGCTGCAGCCTTCGACGGATTTGATCCCGCACATGACGCTGTGTGGATGGCTGAAGCTCACGAAGAGTCCACACACGTTTGGTCAAGCAAGCAGCGAATCGCCTTGTTTTTGAGCGCCATGCGTCACTTCGCACAAGCACTGCGCGACGCGGGCCGACCGCTTCACTACCACCGGCTCGACGATACCGGTGCCGTCGCCGACCTGGGCACTCTGGGAGCCAAGCTGCAGGCTGACTTAGTCAGGCTAAAACCACAGCGCGTGGTAATGACTGCGCCGGGTGATTGGCGGGTATTCCAGCAACTCAAGGCTACGGTCGAAGCAGCAGGGCTGAAGCTGGAAGTCTGCGAAGACCGCCACTTTTTTACGACAGTGAGCGAGTTTGCAGCGCATGCCAGTGGGCGAAAGTCGCTGCGGCTGGAGTACTTTTACCGCGAGCTGCGACAACGCTACAACATCCTGATGGACGACGGCAAGCCCGCGGGCGGCCAGTGGAATTTTGACGCCGACAACCGCGAAGCCTTTGGTCTTCAAGGCCCTGGCCAGGTCCCGACCCGCGCGACCTTTGAACCCGACGTCCTAACGCAAGAAGTCATTGCACTGGTGAACACCCGCTTTGCTGACCACCCCGGCACGCTCGATAGTTTTGCCTGGCCAGTTACACGCAGCCAAGCCTTGCAAGCGTTGCAGCGTTTTGTTAAAGAACGTCTGCCACTTTTTGGTCGCTATGAAGATGCCTTGTGGCCAGGCGAGCCTTGGCTTTACCACTCGCATTTGTCATCAGCCATGAACCTCAAACTACTCAGTGCGCGCGAGGTCGTTCATGCGGTAGAGGCCGCCTACCGGGCTGGTCATGTGCCGCTGCAAAGTGCTGAAGGTTTCATCCGCCAGATCTTGGGATGGCGCGAGTACGTGCGCGGTATTTACTGGATGCAAATGCCCAGTTACGTCGAGCGCAATGCTCTAGATGCCCAAGAGGAATTGCCCGCATGGTTTTGGACCGGTCAGACAGACATGGCCTGCTTGCGCGATGCCATCACGCAGACTCTTGAACACGGCTATGCGCACCACATTCAACGCTTAATGGTGACTGGCTTGTATGCCCTGCTCCTGGGCGTGCGACCACAACAAGTTCACGCTTGGTACCTGTCTGTCTATGTAGACGCAGTTGAATGGGTCGAATTGCCCAACACCTTGGGAATGAGCCAGTACGGCGACGGCGGCCTCATGGCAAGCAAGCCCTATGTAGCTACAGGCAAGTACATCCAGCGCATGGGTGGGCCTTGCAAAGGTTGCCGCTACGACCCCGCGCTGCGAGAGGGTGAACGAGCCTGTCCTTACACCACGCTGTACTGGGATTTTTTGATGCGGCACGAAACACTGCTCGCCAAAAACCCCCGCATGGCTTTGCAGGTCAAGAACGTGGTGCGCTTGACTGACAGCCAAAAGCAAGCTGTGACGCTTCGTGCCGATGCAATTCGCCGTGGTGTAGTCGGTGTAGCTCAATGACAGTGTTTGATTCTTTCCCGGCCAAGCGCCTGCGTCATGTACCCATGTGAACCAGACTATGAACAATACGAATCAGACCAACTCAAGCCAGTGCAATGGATCACTGACCGTGCTCTACGACGGCGCGTGCCCGCTATGCAGGCGCGAAATTGCTGTCTACCGTGACTTGCAACCGCTGCAACCAGGCTCGACGGTGAGCTTTGCCGACATCAGCAAC
>CANLWQ010000118.1 GCA_947494405.1 Comamonadaceae bacterium
CGCCCCTAAACCCTCCCGCAGCGGCCGCACCTGTGCTTTCACGCCCTAAGTGGCGTGCTCATATAGACAAGCTTGTGGGCTTGGTTGCTGTTCTCTCCCTGGCCTTGGCAGTCATGCTGTGGCAAAAACTCAGCCTGATTCAAGAACAATTGGCCAGACAAAGCGCCGACGCTGGGCAGTTGTCTATGCAAGCCAATAGCTTGGCTAAAAACGCCCAAGACTTGTCCAATGAGACCGCTGCCCGTGTGGCTTTGCTCGACAGCCGTTTGAGCGAAGTGGCTTTGCAGCGCAGCCAACTTGAAGAATTGATGCAAAGCCTGTCTCGTTCCAGAGACGAGAACATGGTGGTCGACATAGAGTCAGCCTTGAGTTTGGCGCAACAACAAGCTGAACTCACTGGCAGTGTGCAACCCTTGCTGGCGGCTTTGCAAAGTGCGCACAAACGTTTGAGCAAGGCGGCTCAACCGCGGCTCAACCCTGTGTTGCGAGCCTTGCAAAGCGATATTGACCGTATGCAGTCGGTCAGCGTCATCGATACCCCCAGCTTGCTGAACAAACTCGATGAACTGGTGGTTTTGGTCGAAGAACTGCCCTTGCTCAATGCGGTTGGCAGCAAAAGCAAAGCCCCACTTCCAACGCCCAAGCCCACGGCCAATATGTGGGAGCAGGTTTGGCGTGAGGGTCAATGGTTAGCTTTAGGCGCCAGTGTGTGGGCCGAGCTCAGCAGTTTGGTGCGTGTCAGCCGTATAGACCAACCCGAGGCGGTGTTGTTGTCTCCTGAGCAGAGTTTTTTTGCGCGTGAAAATTTGAAACTGCGTTTGCTCAATGCCCGCTTGGGTTTGTTGGCCAGACAAACGGCGGCTTCTCGCGAAGATTTGCAGATGGTTGAGCGCGATATTTATCGCTTCTTTGATGTCTCGGGTCGCCAAGGCAAGACCCTGCTGTCCTTGCTCAAGCAAACCCAAACCCAATTGCGGCAAAGTGACATTCCGCGTTTAGACAACTCCCTCTCAGCGCTGGCTACTGCGGCGGCGGGGCGCTGATATGCGTTTGGCGCTATGGCTATTGGCCTTGTTTGCGTTTGCTGCGGCACTGGCCTTGGGCTTGACCCAACAAGTTGGCACCGTCACCGTGTTTGTAACGCCCTACCGAATCGACCTCTCGCTCAATTTGGTGTTGCTGGGCCTGACGGCTTTTTTTGTTTTGTTGTATGCGGCGCTTCGCGGCATGGCGGGTTTTTGGGTGTTGCCCCAGCAAGCCAGGCGCTGGCGCTTGCAGCAACGCGAACGCAGCGCGCAGGCACACCTGCTCAACGCGCAGATTGGCTGGGTGACAGGGCGTTATCTCAGGTCTCGTAAAGCCGCATTGCAAGGCTTGACACATGTCGATGGATTGCTTTCTGTCGAGGATGATGCGGGGTCACACAAAAACAGTTTGGCCCTCATGCGCAGCGTCTTGCATATGTTGGCCGCCGAAAGCGCGCATGTGTTGCGCGACGAAAAATCACGGGATGAACATTTGCAACAGCTTTTTCAGCCGCACCCCGACTTGAGCGCAACGCTGCGCAGTGAGGTGCAAGATGCGGCTCGATTGAGTGCTGCACGATGGGCTTTACACGACCGCGATGAACCCAGCGCGCATCAGTATTTAAGTCAATTGCCGCTTGGCACTGCGCGCCGTACTTTGGCCTTGCGCCTGCGCCTCAAAGCCGACCGCATGGGACAGATGCATTTGCCAGCCTTAGAGACCGCCCGCTTGTTGGCCAAGCACGGGGCTTTTTCTTCTGGCGCGGCCACCAGTTTGATGCGCGGCTTGGCCTTGGCTGGGATTGATGATTGTCGTGATGCGCATCAGTTGCAAGCCACTTGGCGAATATTTCAAGCCACTGAGAAAGCCATACCAGAAGTGGCCGCGCATGCAGCCAAGCGATTGCTGGGTTTTCAAGGCGAACCTGCCACGGCTTTGCAATGGTTGATGCCGGTGTGGGAGGCCATCTCGCAACCCGCCAACGACGGCCCCGACAGCCTTGTGCGCCACCGCTTCACCGAGGTATTGGCCCTGGCTTTACAAAAATTAACGCCAGACAGTGAATGGTTGGCCCGCGTCGAGCAATCGCGCTTGGCCAATCCCCGCAGCGTGGAGTTGCAATACCTGAGCGGCATGCTGTGTTTGCGCCACAGTTTGTGGGGCAAGGCTTCGCAACTGTTAGAGCAAGCTGCGCCACGTTTGCAGTCCGTTGAATTAAAGCGCAGCGCTTGGCGAGCCTTGGCCGAACTGGCTGAGCAAAAAGGTGATCAGGCGCAAGCGCTGGCGTGTTGGAAACTCTCGGCCAGCGCTTGAGCGGTCTTTAAGACGCGGTTGAACTGTCGTCAAATGGCATGGGCATTTGACGCAAATCCTTCTTGGTTTCTACCAAGACCAACGGACCTTCATCTATAACGACAGGTGCTGGGCGCTCACGCGGCACATGCACTGCTTGGGGTTCAGCCGCGATAGCCGCTTGAACTTGTGCGATGCGCTCAGGGTTGGAGTTCACCCATTCCAAGCCACTGCCAGAGGCGACTTGGTGCATCTCTTCCATAGGCAATGCATAGGAAGTGATGAGCGGCATGCGCTGAGCAGAGGAAACCACAGAAGCCGGCGCTGCTGCAGCAAACGGCGCGGCTTGCTCGGGTGACCAAGCATTCTCCACGTTGTTTGAGTCTGCGTCACCCGACTTGTCTGTGCGTGGTGCGCGGTCACGGCCATAGCGGTCACGGTTGCGCTTTTCTCTTCGCTCGCTCACACGTTCGCCAGTATCGCTGGGCGGGTTGACGCTTGGGTCAGAGGCAGTTTGCGGTTGCGCATCGTTCGTGCTGTGCAAAACGTTTTCTTCAGTCAAAGGCATTTGTGCGTCCGAAGCGGTTGGGCTGGGACGTTCACCGCGTCGACCACGACCACGGCGGCCTTCGGGTTTTTCACGCGGGGTGCGCTCGGTGACTTCTGCGTTTGGTGCCAAAGCCTCTGCTGAAACAGTTGTGTTCGCAGCTTCTGCTGTGGCAGCTTCTTGGCGACGGCGTGCGTCGGGGCGATCACCTCGGCCGCGTCCGCGAGCGCCTTCGGGGCGGTCGGTGCGGGCGGTGTCGCTCTTGACTTCGGTGGCGCGCTCATCACGGCCTTCGCTGCGGCCTTCGCTGCGACGGGCTTCGCCACGGCGTTGACCGCCGCGCCGGTTGTCGCCACTGCGTGCTTCACCGCTGCGAGGCTCGCGACGCTCGCCTGAGCGGGCGGGTTTGTCGCTGGTTGCAGGTTTGACTGGCTCTGCGGCAGGTTCTGCACTGAATAAGTTTTTCAACCATCCAAAAAAGCCTTTTTCAGCAGCTGCAGGGGCTTGGCTTGGACGTCTGGCAGCAGCAGGCGCTGCTGCTTCGGGTTTGGCTGCACGGGGCTCGGCATGCGGTGCGGGCAAATCGGGCAACACGCCTTTGATGACGGGTGTTTGTTTGTTGGTCGGTTCTTGCGAGCGACGGGTGACGGCGGTCGGGTCTTCAATCTCCTCGGCCATTTTGTAGCTGGCTTGGATATTGTCCAAACGCGGGTCGTCGTGCTTTAAGCGCTCGAGTTTGTAATTGGGTGTCTCCAGTCCCTTGTTGGGAATCAGCATCACATGGGTGCGCTGTTGCAACTCGATCTTGGCAATTTCAGAGCGTTTTTCGTTCAACAAGAATGAAGCCACTTCCACCGGCACTTGGGCGTGCACAGCGGCGGTGTTGTCCTTCATGGACTCCTCTTGGATGATGCGCAAAATTTGCAGCGCAGAGCTTTCGGTGTCGCGCACATGGCCGGAGCCGCCGCAACGGGGGCAGGGAATTGAAGCGCCTTCGCTGAGAGCGGGTCGCAAGCGCTGGCGGCTCATCTCCATCAAACCGAATTTGCTGATGGTGCCAAATTGCACACGTGCGCGGTCTTGGCGCAGAGCGTCGCGCAAACGGTTTTCCACGTCTCGGCGGTTGCGGCTTTCATCCATGTCGATAAAGTCGATGACGATCAAGCCGCCCAAATCGCGCAAGCGCATTTGGCGTGCCACTTCGTCGGCGGCTTCCAAGTTGGTGCGGGTGGCGGTTTCTTCAATGTCGCCGCCTTTGATGGCGCGCGCCGAGTTCACATCCACCGACACCAAGGCCTCGGTGTGGTCAATCACAATCGCGCCGCCAGACGGCAGGTTCACCGTGCGGGCATAGGCCGACTCGATTTGGTGCTCGATTTGAAAGCGTGAGAACAGTGGGGTTTCATCGCGGTATCGCTTCACGCGTGCAGCATGCTCGGGCATGACGTGGGCCATGAACTGCTGAGCTTGGTCAAAAATATCATCGGTGTCGATCAGGATGTCGCCGATGTCGTTGTTGAAGTAGTCACGAATGGCGCGGATCACCAAGCTGGATTCTTGGTAAATCAAGAACGCGCCTTTGGTGCCGCTGGCGCCGTCAATGGCTGACCACAGTTTCAAAAGGTAGTTCAAGTCCCATTGCAATTCGGGGGCGCTTCGGCCAATGCCTGCGGTGCGGGCAATGATGGACATGCCATTGGGGTATTCCAACTGGTCCATGGCTTCTTTGAGTTCAGCACGGTCGTCTCCCTCGATGCGACGGCTGACGCCGCCACCTCGGGGGTTGTTGGGCATCAGCACCACATAGCGGCCCGCCAAGCTGATGAGGGTGGTGAGGGCTGCGCCTTTGTTGCCGCGCTCTTCCTTCTCCACTTGGATCAGCATTTCCTGACCCTCTTTAATGACGTCTTGAATGCGGGCTTGGGAAGCCGACACATTGGAAGAGAAATACTGTTTGGAAATTTCTTTGAAGGGCAAAAAGCCGTGACGTTCTTCGCCGTAGTCGACAAAACAAGCCTCTAGAGAGGGCTCGACGCGGGTGACCACCGCTTTGTAAATATTTCCTTTGCGCTGTTCGCGCCCTTCAATTTCGATTTCATAGTCGAGGAGCTTTTGTCCATCGACGATAGCCAATCGGCGCTCTTCGGCCTGGGTGGCATTAATTAGCATCCGTTTCATGATGCGTTCCTTTTCTTAGCATGACAACAACAAAGGTCCGTCGTGGACCAACGATGCCGCAAGACAATGCAGGGAAAAGAGAAACGAGCAGCTACAGGAACAAGTCGCCTCAGTGGCGACGGTGTTTCTGGGGGGGATGGTTTGGCGTGATACGAATAGGAACAGGCTGGGCTTGGTGCACCAGCGGGTTCGAGGGAAAGCGGGTGAGGGGGCGTGAAGCGTTCATGGTTGGCGCAGGCAGCAGCCAAGCCAAACAAAATTTCAACATAACCAACACCAGATTCATGCTCTTCAATCTCGCTGTGATCCTCTGACGGTTTAACGCAAACCGGCAGCTGGGGTATTTCGTTTCGATCTTTTCCAAGGCATCGGCTCATCTTGTGGTGCAGGGCAAACCGCAAAGGGCGGTTGGGCATCCGGCGGCCACAATGGGCATCGACCTCTCAGTGTGGGTAGGACGTGCTCTAATCTCTTATTCAAATCAAGCACTTAGAACCTGGCACTGGTGAAGAACATTATAGACGCTGAACAAACCCCTGCCGCGGCGGCCGTCCAAGCCTTGACTGTGGATGAAGAATCAGCCGGCCAGCGACTGGACAATTTCCTGATTCGCTTCCTCAAGGGCGTGCCCAAAACCCATGTCTACCGCATCATTCGCACCGGCGAGGTGAGGGTCAACAAGGGCCGTGCCAGCGCCGAAACCCGTGTGCAAACCGGCGATGTGGTGCGCGTGCCGCCCGTGCGGGTGGCCACCCCTGCCGCCGATGCGCCTGTGGTTCCGGGCCGCGAATTTCCCATCCTGATGGAAGACGACCATATGCTGGCCATCAACAAACCCGCCGGCGTGGCGGTGCATGGCGGCAGCGGTGTGAGCTTTGGGGTGATTGAGCAAATGCGCCAAGCCAGACCCGCCGCACGCATGTTGGAGTTGGTGCACAGACTCGACCGCGAAACCTCCGGTGTTTTACTGGTGGCCAAAAAACGCAGCGCACTCACCCGCTTGCAAGACCAGTTCCGCGACCGCGAAACCGGCAAAACCTATTTGGCTTTGGTGCATGGGCAGTGGCCGTCGAACAAAAAAGTCATCGATTTGCCCTTGCAACGTTATTTGTTGCCCGACGGCGTGGGCGAGGGCGAACGGCGGGTGCGCGTGGCCGCATTGACCGATGTTGGCGCGCAACGCGCCATCACCTTGGTGCGGGTGGCGCGCTTGGTGGGTGCCTACAGCTTGCTGGAAGTGACCATCAAAACCGGGCGTACCCATCAAATTCGGGTGCACTTGGCCAGCCAAGGCTACCCCATCGTGGGCGACGATAAATACGGCGACTTCAGCTTGAACAAGCGCTTGGCAAGCCAGGGCTTGAAACGCATGTTCTTGCATGCTTGGCGGTTACAGTTCATCCATCCCAGCTTGGGCAAGCCGCAAACCTTGC
>CANLWQ010000119.1 GCA_947494405.1 Comamonadaceae bacterium
AATATTACACGGTTGTTAAAAATGCATATAAGTCGTTGATTTATAAGGGTTTTTGACGAGCCTGGCTTTCTGTTAATCCGTAGGTCCCTGGTTCGAGCCCAGGTCGAGGAGCCATTTGGCCTTGTAGATACAGCGTTTGTTCGACTCCCACTTAAGTCCGTCGGTGAAAAGACGGAAGCAAAGTCGGAGGTTCACATGAACAACACAGAAACTCAGGGGTTAAACCACCCCGTGCACGTGATTTGCGGCACTGCACGAATCGGTTCCGAAGACATCGCCCTGCGAAGTGGCGATGTGCTTGTTGCCACCCTTGTCGATGCTTACATGAGCGTCTACAAGGGCAAAGATCAGTCCATCTCGCAACGTATGCGCTGGTGGCAGGCAAAAATTGGCCACCACACGCTTCTAAGCGTCGATGAGGACCATATCCAAGCAATTACCTTAGACCTAGACGACACACTGTGGCCTGTTGCACCCACTATTTCAGCTGCAGAGCAAGATTTACTCCACTGGCTGCTTGTTAACACGCCTGAAACCGCCAAGCTGACCCAGATAACTGAAGTCAAAGCAGCAATCCGTCAAAGTGTGCTGGAAAAACACACCTTCAAAGCGCATGACTTGGGTTTTTTAAGGTGTGAGGTGATTCGCGAAACCATGCGTCTAGCGGGCGACGACCCTCAGTTAGCCAACGAGGCCTATGCGGTTTTTGATGCCGCAAGGCAACGTGTCACGCTCTACGAAGGCGTCAAAGAGGCCTTAGCTCGCCTATCTACCAAGTTTCGTCTGGTTGCGATTTCTAATGGCACGGCAGATGTGTTTGTCACACCCGCTGCCCCATACTTTCACGCGGCATTCAAAGCCCATGAAGTGGGTGTTGCCAAACCTGACGTCAAAATTTACCAAGCAGCCACCTCGTATTTGGCGTTAGACGCCGATCAAGTCCTTCACATAGGCGACGATGCCCATGCAGATGCTTGGGGTGCGCGTGAGGCGGGCTTGTATACCGTGTGGATCAATCCACAAGACCATCCTTGGACGCACGACTCACCCCAACCTTGGACAATAAGACATCTGTCGGAGGTGGCGGACCACTTTCAGGTATGAACGGTCAGCAAAGCATTTATGCAATAGGTGAGGGAAAGTATCGTCA
Source organism: Comamonadaceae bacterium (assembly GCA_947494405.1). Classification (GTDB taxonomy): domain Bacteria; phylum Pseudomonadota; class Gammaproteobacteria; order Burkholderiales; family Burkholderiaceae_C; genus Limnohabitans. The sequence continues at coordinate 1,151 of CANLWQ010000119.1, forward strand.
TTGGGCTGCACCAACTTCACCGCGACGGATGGCGTCGGCTCTGAGCGTCACGGCTTGTTTTTGGCTGTCAGTCATCCTAGCCACATTCTTGACCTGTAAACCCATACGGGCGTTTTTGGCCAGCAGTGTTTCGTGCCGCATCAAAAAATCCCAGTACAGCGTGGTGTATGGACATGCTTTTTCACCTTCACGCAGCGCCGCGTCGTAACGGCAGCCCTTGCAAGGTCCCCCCATGCGCTGTATGTATTTTCCTGTTGCAACATAGGGCTTGCTTGCCATGAGACCGCCGTCGCCGTACTGGCTCATCCCTAAGGTGTTGGGCAATTCCACCCACTCGACGGCGTCTACATAGACTGACAAATACCAAGCGTGAACCTGCTGCGGCCGCACGCCCAGCAGCAGGGCATAAAGGCCAGTCACCATCAAGCGCTGTATGTGGTGGGCGTAACCATGTTCAAGGGTCTGGGTGATGGCATCGCGCAAACAGGCCATGTCGGTCTGACCGGTCCAAAACCAGACGGGCAATTCCTCCTTGGCATCGAGAGCATTAAGCTCGACATAGCTTGGCATTTGCGTCCAGTAAATACCACGCACGTATTCGCGCCATCCCAGAATCTGGCGGATAAAGCCTTCAGCGCTTTGAAGCGGCGCATGGCCAGCCCGGTAAGCAGCTTCCACCGATTGCACCACCTCATGCGCACTGAGCAGCTTGAGGTTCATGGCCGAAGACAGATGCGAGTGGTACAGCCAAGGTTGGCCAGGCCATAAGGCGTCTTCATAACGACCAAAAAGCGGCAGACGTTCATCAATAAAACGCTGCAATGCCTCCAAAGCTTGGCTGCGTGTCACAGGCCAAGCAAAGCTGTCGAGCGTGCCGGGGTGGTTGGCAAAACGGCTGTTAACCAGTGCAATCACCTCTTGCGTAAGAGCGTCCGGCTCAAATGTCGTGCGGGCCGGCACCAAGCCGGGGCCTTGGGGGCCAAAGGCTACGCGGTTGTCGGCGTCAAAATTCCATTGACCCCCTGCAGGCTTGCCATCTTCCATCAAGATGTTGTAGCGTTGTCGCAGCTCGCGGTAAAAGTACTCTAAACGCAGCGACTTACGCCCGCTGGCGTGGCTCGCAAAATCGCGCACTGTCGTAAAGAAGTGTCGGTCTTCGCAGACTTCCAGCTTCAGGCCTGCTACCTCTACCGCATCCTTAAGTTGCTGAAACACGCGCCAATCGCCCGGCGCGGTCATCACCACACGCTGCGGTTTCAAACTAGTCAGGTCTAACTGCAGCTTGGCCCCAAGACTGTCCAAAGCGGCAACAGAGCTGCTGTCGTCAAGCTGGTGGTAGTGCAGCTGCCGGCCCGAATCTCGCAGCGCCTTGGCGAAGTGACGCATAGCGCTCAAAAACAAAGTGATGCGCTGCTTGCTTGACCAAACATGGGTGGACTCTTCGTGGGCCTCAGCCATCCACACAGCGTCTAGTTCGGTATCAAAGCCATCAAAGGCGGCTGCTTCCAAGTCGAGCTGATCCCCCAGTACCAAAATTAAATTTCTTATATGTTGCATGTTGGCCTTTAAGGGTGGCGGTAGTTAAAGTTGAATCACATGTTGCTTGTGAGAACCTGTAATGGACTTTTTGACAATTTTGTATATGTCAAGGTCAAACTCTGCCTCACCAGATTCAGCCAAGCTTTGTAGCTCATCGTGGTCGTTAGCAATTCCAAGGTAACACCACTTGTCGATAACTACCATGCTCTCACCATCCTTGATAGCTATGGCTCCATCAAAGGGCCAAACCTGTACTTTATAGAAATTGAGTGCAGTAAGTAATTTCAAATGGTGCACGTCCAAAGAAACCTTTCCAATACAAGCGCCTTGGCATTGTTTGACTTGATAACCAAAACAGGGTTTGCCAGCTTCCGCTTTTTCCAAACCCAACAGAGCCTCACACAACTGGTATTTTTTGGCCACAGCAGCCAAATAACTGGTGGCTTCTTTTTTGCTGTAAAAAAGCCCAAATAAATTATCTTGAAGACCAGGCTGCAGCTGCGTGTGCGTCACAAGAGTTGGCTTTTGCACGCCAGCGCTGTCTGTCATCAATTGCCATGCACATAAATCTTTTGACTTTCGAAGCTTGATGTTCATGCTTGGCATGCGCTCTTTAATGAGTTTAGATTCAAGGATAAGCGCGGTCAGTTCTCCGCTGGTCTGGATCCACTCGATATGAAACACCTGCAGGGATAGCTTCATTTCTTTTCGAACTGTGAGAGCGCTTTGAAAGTGGCTCATCACCCGCGTGCGCATGGCAATGCTTTTGCCAATATAGAGCGGAGCGTTGTGCTCACCGTAAAAAATATAGCAACCCGGTGCGTCGGGAATGGCATCAATCACGGACTGGTTGATGTTGGGAGGAAGGCTGACACTCGCAGTCAACTGGTTGACTGCTTCTAGCAAGCGTTCTTTACCAACTTTCTGTTCACACACCCGCCAAAACTGCAACAGCAGATCAGCATCCCCCATGGCCCTGTGTCTGGCACTGACCTCCAGATGGTGTGCAGCAATGAGAGTGTCTAAATTATGTCTAGGTTGATTGGGAAACAGCAATCTTGATAGCTTGACCGTGCAGAGCACCTTAGGGCGAAAATCGATACCCAGTCTTTTGAAAGAGGCTTTGATAAAGCCGTAGTCAAACCTTGCATTGTGGGCAACGAAAATCTTGCCCACTAACTCTTGCTTGATTTGCAACGCAAGGTCTTCGAAGGTGGGCTGGCCATCGACCATATCTGGCGAAATGCCGGTCAGCCTTTGAATGTTTTGTGGAATGAAAGTTTGCGGATCAAGCAGGCTTTCCCATTCGATGACTTCGTCGTTGGTCAAGGTTTTGATGCCAATTTCAGTGATGCGGTCACGCTCGAAATGAGAGCCAGTCGTCTCTATATCTACAAAAGCCAGAACTGGGGGTTTGTTCTCTTTACTTCTCATTGCTCAGTTCTTCCAGAATTACCAACCGATAGGTGGGATCCACAGCCTTAAATCGTCATTCTTATGCACTGTAACTTTGTACAGTATACAAATTCAAAACCCATTTAAAACCCTTTCTACCAATTGCAGGCGCTGCGAATGGAATTGATGTAAATTTGAAAATGTAAAAGTTAAATCTCAAAGAAATACATGGACACCATAGACCCAACTCGCTGCCCTATCTGCCATGAACCTAATGTTTGTGGGGCAGAAAAGGCCAAATTACCAGGCATAAAACCTGAACGCTGTTGGTGCATGGATGCTGTTTTTACGCCAGATGTGATGAGTCAAGTACCTGACTCGGCCAAAGGCAAGGCCTGTATATGTGCCAAATGCGCAGGTGGAACTGCTTGATTTGCTGAAATCAGGTTAGAGACCCTCATCTATGAAAGATCCGTTTACTGAGCGTCCACGCATTGGTATAAAAACTGATGATGGATATGAGCTTTGCCTAAAGAGAAACTGCTCCATTTCTCCAACGCTATTGGCTGTTATTTTTATTTTCCTGGGAGTAATTTCCATCATCATAGGAATTGGTTTTTACTTCATAGGCGCCACTTTGGTTCTACCATTTTCGTTTCTAGAAGTTTTTGTATTAGTCGCAGCTTATTTTTACAACGCCGTGCATGCAAATGACTATGAGCTTCTGAGAGTAGATAACAAGAATGTTTATTTTGAGTCTAAGTTCGGGCTTAAATACCGTGAAGAAAATTTTATAAAAAGCTTGGCACGCATACTGCCCAGTGAACACAATAATTTAATCAACTTATCACAAGGACAAAGAAGTATTCATATTGGTAAATACATCCACAGCACCATGAGATCAATTCTTGAGATTGAGATCAAACAAGCTCTTAGAGGTTGATTTATTTGACTTGAAACTGTCCACACAGATTGGACCCAACAACCTGAGTGACACCAAGCCAGACGCCTACCATTATCAGTTTCGCTTACGAAACACCACCACATGCTGCCAAGGAAGCGATTTAACAGTACGTTCCCAGTCAAGTGCGAAAACAGCAGCCTCGCGCTTTATCTGCGCCTCGGTCATTTTATGAAGCTGTTTGATGGGGACAAGCGGGTTCTCGGCCTTGTACTCGACAAAGACAACTCGGCCACCGGGCTTAAGGGCTTTTAGCACGCTGGCCATGACTTCGTATGGGTAGGCTAGCTCGTGATAAACGTCGACCATGATCGCTAAATCCACCGAGGAAGCCGGCAACTTGACGTCGTCAACTGCACTCAACCTCGCTTCAATCTGAGTCAGCCCACTGCGCTTCACCCCAGCCTGAAGAAGGCTGATCATTTCTGGCTGTACATCAACAGCCCACACCTTGCCCCCCGGCATGACTGCGGGTGCCATGCGCCGAGAAAGATAACCGGTACCGGCTCCTATATCGGCCACAACATTGCCTGGCTGCAGCATCAAGGCAGCCAGCAACATGTCCGTACGCTCTTCGCGCTCACGCTCTTCGCGCTCAAGCCATGCAGCGCCCTGCCAACCCATCACCGCCGCGATTTCGCGGCCCATATAGATTTTGCCGATACCGTCTGCACTGGCCGGCAATTGGCTGTAGCGCTCAACACTTTGGCCGGTCTGCGCTTGTACGGCGGTTGCAGCAATCATCAATACTGCGCAGAGACAGCGCAAACAAATTAGCAGGTTCATATTTGTAGCAGTGAATGGGAGTGATCGATATTACATTTTTCAAGGGTAACCCCTGTGAAGATATAAATGACAGGCAAAATACTCCCAAATGAATGCCTCCCCTTTATCCCCCACCTCTCCAATATTGCTAGACGCTATTGTGGTTGGCGCAGGCTTTTCTGGCCTCTACCAATTGCTTCTTTTACGTGACAAATTGGGCTTGTCAGTCAAGGTGCTTGATGCAGCGCAAGGGGTGGGAGGCACATGGTACTGGAACCGATACCCCGGAGCCCGATGTGATTCTGAAAGTCACTCCTACGCTTACTATTTTTCCAAAGAACTTTTAAATGAATGGGAATGGTCTGAGCGTTACCCACAGCAGCCTGAAATTTTGCGCTATCTCAACCATGTGGCTGACCGTTTTGATTTACGCCCTGACATTGCTCTGAGCACCCGAGTGCAAAGCGCACATTTTTCAGACACCGACATACGCTGGCATATCACCACCGATACAGGTCAAACATATTCTGCAAAGTATTTCATCACTGCTGTGGGCTGTTTGTCCTCTGCCAATATTCCACATATTGCGGGGCTTGATTCTTTCTCTGGGCAATGGTTTCATACAGGCGAGTGGCCCC
>CANLWQ010000120.1 GCA_947494405.1 Comamonadaceae bacterium
AACGCATGACTATCATGCAGCACCTCTTTGTCTGCTGTTCTTTGCTTGCCAAAGTGCCAAGGCAATTTGCCAGTCCTCGTCGGTGTCTAAATCTCGCACTTGGTTTGCAGGCAGCACATAGGCTTGTGAATTTTTGGCAAACATGTGCTCGCCTTGCATAAAAGCGTCTCGCCGTCCCCAATAGAACTGCGCTGCATCGTGGTACATGGGCTCCAAATCTTGCGACCGGGTGAACCTGTTTTCAGGCTGAACCATCTCAGGTTCCGAATGCGCATTCAATTTGAAAGCTCTTTGTATAGGGAATTCAAATTGAACAGCTGAAAAAACAAAATGATGTGCCGTGTTTTCCAACAAGTGATAGGCCGCAGTTAAATCGGATGATTCAAGAAGTGGGGCAGTGGCATACACACAGCAGACAGTGTCAAACCTCCCCCATATTGCTTCGCAACTCTCTATGGCATGGTTAACCACTTGTCGCGTGGGTGTGTAGTCATCCGCAAGTTGCGCAGGTCGCATAAAAGGAACCAGTGCGCCGCTTTGCCTGGCGACTTGTGCAATTTCTTCGTCGTCGGTGCTCACCACCACTTTGTCAAACAGTCCGCTCATCAAAGCAGCAGAAATAGACCAATGAATAACGGGCGAACCCGCAAATTCGCGGATGTTTTTCCTCGGAATTCTTCGGCTTCCACCTCTGGCAGGAATGATGGCAAGTTTCATGCTGTCAGATTCTTTTTAAGAGCAGCAACTCGGAATGAAAACCATCGACGGTTTCATATCCAAAGGGATGCAAGTTGCTGGCTACCAAACGGTAGTTGGGCAACATCTGTATGTAATCGTTGGTTTGTATGGGCGTTTTCACACCCACATGACCCTCTTTTTGGATTTGCTTACCTTCACGCATATTGCGCATCAGGATCCAACGTGATTTCAACCTATCGACATGGTGTAAATAGTTTTGAACCACATCAGGCTCCATTTCTTGGAATGAAATGAAGTTCACAAACAGGTCTACCTCGCCTACCAATTGTTCTATTTGCCATGAGCACAAAACCGACGCAGGTTTTAATTGGTCTATATGTATGCTTTGCGATGCAGCGAATTCATTAAAACCAGTCACTTGATCTTCACCCAAAACAGATTTGAGATAGAAGTCAGCAACACATTGTGTGGGAGGAATATCTATATCAATGTATTTCCAGTTCTCCACACCCGCTTGTGACCAGATTTCGCCTAATGTGCCAAAACCGCCGCCAATTTCAAGAACTGTTGTGGGAACTTCACCAGCCAGATGTTGTTTGAGAAAACTCAATCCGGTCAAATAATTTAAAGATGAGCGACTGAAGTATTGACCATTCCATTCGAATTGTTCAATAGGCTTGCCTTGCTGACTTTCACTGAACCCATTCAGCTTGGGTAATGTTTCATTGTTTTCGCTTGCCAACAAAACCCGATAGTCCGCTAAGGCAGCTTGCTTCCCCGAGAAAAAATGGTCTAACGCTTGGTGTGCTTTAAGTGCATGGGGATAGTCGTTTTTAAATTGAGCCGTCATGGATTTCGCCTGTTCGTGGCTAATGCCACTGGCTGATCCACTGTAAAGCGGTACGAAATAGCTCATGGCTTTTGGAAGCCTTCTGAATTCTTCCAAGCCTTCACGTACCAAATCTTGCGCAATAACTTCACTTGCAGCCGCCCAAAATGCAGTGGGTTGGTAAATGGTTTTTTGCTGCTTCAGCTCAGCCATTGCCAGGGCAAGTAAATGGATAGGGTTATCTTGTTTCATAAAATTTACTTTTTTTAATCACGCGTTGACTGTTAATTTTTCAAACACCAAATGGATGTGATCGCAAACCATTTCCTGTTGTTCTTCCGACATTCCGGCATACATGGGTAAGCTGATGCTTTCTTGAAAATAGCTTTCAGCGTTTTTGCAATATCCACGCTTAAAGCCCTTGTTTTGATAAAACGGTTGCAGATACACCGGTATGTAATGCAAATTGACTTTGATGTTGGCCAAATGCAAGGCTTCGTAAACTTGTTTTTGGGTCATGCCTGTGGCAGATTTGCTTACGCGTATGGGATACAAGTGGTAACTGGAATGGCAATCTGGGTGCTGCCAAGGAGACACAATGGGTAAATTTTTGAAAGACGCGTCGTATTTTTTGGCGATGTTGTGACGCGTATTGATAAAGTCGTCTATACGTTGAAACTGGCTCAGCCCTAGGGCACCATGTATTTCAGACATCCGATAGTTAAAGCCCAAATCATGCTGCTGATAGTTCCAAATTTCATTTGCGGGCTGTTGCAACATGTCCATGGGCTCATTGCTGATGCCGTGGCTGCGCAACCTCGTCATGGTTTTGGCCAACTGCGCGTTATTGGTCAAAGCCATGCCGCCTTCGCAACTGGTGATGATTTTGACGGGATGAAAACTGAAAACAGTGATGTCGCTGTAGCGCCCTCCCCCTACAGGCTCCCCTTGGTACTTGGCACCAATGGCGTGTGAAGCATCTTCTATCAGTTTGAATCCGTATTTCACTGAAAGAGCATGAATGGCTTTCATATCGCAAGACTGGCCGCACAGATGAACAGCAACAACTATTTTGGGCAATTGCTTTGTTTTCTCAGCTGCCAAGAGTTTTGCCTCCAGCGCTATAGGACATAAGTTGTATGTTTGAGGATCTATATCAACAAAATCAACTGATGCGCCGCAGTACAACGCACAATTTGCGGAGGCAACAAATGTGATGGGGCTGGTCCATAAAACATCGCCTTTGCCCAAACCTAAGGCCAAGCAAGCCAAATGCAGTGCTGCTGTGGCGTTCGATGTTGCAACTGCATGCTCGGCATGGCAATAATTTGCCACAGCCTCTTCAAAGGCAGGCACCACGGGTCCTTGTGTCAAAAAATCGGAGTTCAACACTTGGACCACGGCATCAATGTCAGCTTTGCTGATACTTTGACGCGCATAAGGTATGGGTTTCAACATGGGAGTCACCTTCAAGTTAGGTTACAAAAACACATAAACCATCTTTTTATAAATATTTATGATTCGTTTTTGAGTTCTTTATTTGTCCTTGGATTCATCAGTACTTCCTAAAAGCAATAAATAAGCCAATCTTTATGTATGGCGCGCTAATTGCTTTTTGCTGTGTAACTGTTTTTTATTCAACCATGTTGCACAACCATTCTTTGTTAAATGATGTGTCTGATTCAGACCTGAAGGTGATACCCATTGCTGGGACTCACCCTAGCATCGCCATTGAAGGTATTCGAATGGCCAGCGCTTATGACCCTTGGAGAGAGGCTCAATTGGCGCTGCCGCGCTTGGTGAACCACGCCAGCGTCCACCTGTTTGGCATAGGTTTAGGCCACTTACCGCATGTTTTATTGAATACTTCCAAGCAACTTCAACATTTATATGTCTACATTTTGAATTTGAAAGTATTCAAAATTCAACTTGAACATATGCCATTCAAAGAATGGCTGAATGACCCGCGGGTACACCTACAAGTAGCCAAGCCTGATGACAAGCCCTCGAATTCAGGCGTGACACATACAGCGCTGCCCGATTTGCAATTGATATCGCCGCAGCTGTGGCGATTGCGAGACCGACTCCATGCGCTGTTGAATGAAAACTTTATCAACAGCGCATTTCGCAGCGAAGACCCGGTTTTACAAAACCATTTAAAAGCCAATGAACCCCTGTTGCAACAAGACCCAGGGGTCAAAGCCTTGTTCAATCACTCAGCTGTGACTCGCCATGCCTGTGTCATAGGGTCAGGGCCCAGTCTTGAGCAAAGCATTGAACAGCTGCAAATACTCACCGATGGCACTGTTCAGCCATGGGTGATTGCGGCTGACACGGCATTTGCAGCTTTGCTTCACGCAGGTGTGAAAGTAGATTGCGTGGTCAGTATTGAGAAAAAAATCAACACCCGTTGGCTGCCCACACAACACAGCGACAACATCCACTTGGTCTACACGCCTGTGGTGCCCAAAGATGTCTTGCTGGCTTGGAAAGGTCAGCGTTATGCGTCGTTTACCCAAACCGCTCTGCACCAAACCTCGGTCTTTTTTGATCCATCTTCTTGCCTATTTTGTGGCGGCAGCGTGATTCATACAGCGACGGATTTGGCCTTGAAGATGGGTTTCAAAGAAATCAGTTTGTGGGGTGTGGATTTTGGTTACCCTGGCGGAAAAACACACAGCTTTTGGCCCAGCGGCGAACTGGGAGGACATCCCAAGCGCAGCGGTCATTGGGTCATGGATGTCAATGGCGATAAGCTTGCCAGCTCACCCAACTTTGCAAGTTATTTGAGTGAAATGGAAGACCATATTGCACGTCATCCCCAGACACAGTTTTTTAATGCAAGTCAATCCGGTGCTGAAATCTTAGGCACTCAACCTTTTTCGGAGTATTCGGTATGAACCATTCCCACCCTCTTCACCAGTCATTGCAAGCAATGGCCGATGGCTTTCGCAGTGGCAACCACATAGCTTTGGGCACCGAGTTGCCCGATATCTTGGCGCAAATTGTTGAGCAAACCGTCAAAGTGGCCAACACGCCGCCAGAGGTCGTCCACAACCTGATCAAAAAATGCCTCAACGCTTTCGAGCTAGGCGATTGGCTGGGGTTGGCAGATTTGCTGGAGTATGAAGTTGCTACTTTGCCGATTGAACAGGCCCCATAAGCACAAGCCAGAGATGACTTCAGCGGCAAAATATTGCCGCTGGTGAACTGTTTGTACATCAGAGGTATGAATCTGCATGTCGAAAAAAAGTGATTTTGAGATTGGCGCGTAAATTGCTTGTAAAAGTTATTCATTCACCAACCAAGCCTATCCATAGGCTGAACAATGTCATGAAAAAAAATGCAAACGTATGTGATCAATCCATATTGATCACAGGCGGCACAGGATCGTTTGGCAGAGCATTTGTCAAAACCGTTTTGGATCACTGTCCCAAAATCAAGCGCTTGGTGGTTTACAGCCGTGATGAACTTAAACAATATGAAATGGCTCAGGAATTTCCTGAATCCAAATACCCCCAACTTCGTTTCTTCTTGGGCGATGTCCGCGATGCTTCTCGATTAAGCCGGGCTTTGGAGGGCATTGACTCTGTGGTGCATGCTGCCGCATTAAAGCAAGTACCTGCAGCCGAATACAACCCATTTGAATTCATCAAGACCAATATTCTGGGCGCGCAAAATTTAATCGATGCATGTTTGGACAGCCAAGTCAAACGTGTAGTGGCTTTGTCCACCGATAAGGCCGCTGCACCCATCAACTTGTATGGCGCGACCAAATTGTGCAGTGACAAATTGTTTGTTGCTGCCAATAATTTCAAAGGTGGGCGTGACTTGCGTTTTTCAGTCGTGCGTTATGGCAATGTCATGGGCTCACGCGGCTCAGTCATTCCCTTCTTCTTAAACAAAGCCAAGGCTGGGGTTCTGCCCATCACGGATCCCCTCATGACTCGCTTCAACATCTCATTGGATGAAGGCGTTGAAATGGTCTGCTGGGCACTCGAGCACGCCTTGGGCGGAGAGATCTTGGTGCCCAAGATTCCTTCCTATCGCATCAGCGATGTGGCACAAGCCATTGGACCCAACTGCAAAATGGAAATCGTTGGCATCCGACCAGGCGAAAAACTTCATGAAGAGATGATTACCTCCAGTGACAGCCCCAACACCTTGGATCTGGGCGACTACTTTGCCATCTTGGGCAGTGGCAATGTGACTCAGCGAAACAAATACATGGCCAAACTCAAAGCGCAGCAAGTCAGCAGTGACTTTTCTTATGACTCTTCTAACAATCCAGACTACTTGAGTGTTGAGCAAATTCGGGAGTTAATCAAACTTCATATCAATCCAGAATTTGAACCCGCATAATTGGTGACTGATATGCATACTGAAGTTTTTGGCAACAACATCAAAGCCTTGATGCAAAAGTGTCCCGAGCTGAGCTTGGAGGACATTGAATTTAGCTTGCAACAAGCAAGCCCCACTTCTCTTTTGACATTCCCCGCGGATTTCCCCAACATCAGTTTTGAATACAACCAACAAAAGTATCACTTGTACGATGGGGCTGATCCCATGCAAACCATTGAAGCTTTGGTGGATAAGCAACTCAGCGGTGGGCCAGTCAGCCACATCTTGAATATAGGCGTTGGCTTAGGACTGTTGCAGCATGAAATTCTTTCTAAAAAATCAAGCAATGCCAAAGTGTTTATTGTTGAACCCAATCTGCGCGTGCTTTTAGAAACATGCAAATATATTGATTTATCCCCTATTTTTAATCATCCCGATATCCTGATTTTTCTGCAGCCTGATGCCAACTTGGCGTCTAGTGTAATGGGCTCGTTAATCAATACTTCAAACAGCGAATTCCATGGCTGGAGATTTATGAGTTCGACGCCGATTTTGGCTATATACAAAGAG
>CANLWQ010000121.1 GCA_947494405.1 Comamonadaceae bacterium
CCCAAGTACATGGCGCGGCGCATGATACGCATGGCCGCTGAAGACATTGGCTTGGCTGATCCGCGTGCCTTGCGTATGGCCTTGGATGCCGCAGAGGTTTACGAGCGTTTGGGCAGCCCAGAAGGTGAACTGGCGTTGGCCGAGTGTGTGGTGTATTTGGCGGTGGCACCCAAGTCCAATGCGGTTTACAAGGCCTACAACAGCGTACGAAAACTCATCAAGTCCGAGGGTACCCGCCCAGTGCCACTGCATTTGCGCAACGCGCCAACCGCCTTGATGAAAGACTTGGATTACGGCAAAGCCTATCGCTACGCCCATGACGAGCCCGACGCGTTTGCCGTTGGCGAAAGCTATTGGCCCGATGGCATGACGCCGCCCACGTTGTATGAACCCGTGGAGCGGGGCTTGGAAATCAAGATTGCTGAAAAAATGCGAGCTTTGCGCGAGAAAAATCTCCAGTCGCGCAAACCTTAGGCTTTAAGCGCTGGCATTGTCAGCCTCGCTGGTGAATGAATCCGCGAAGAACTCGTCTTCAGACAAACCGCTGGCGATGTAGTCTTTGCGGGCCGAGTCCACCACGATGGGCGCGCCACAGGCATACACCTGGTAACCGCTCAAAATGGGCGAGTCTTGCAACACGGCCTTATGCACAAAACCGGTTCGGCCCGTCCATGCATCTTCAGGCAAAGCATCTGACACCACGGGGATGTATTGCACATGCGGCATACCCGCAAGTTGCGCCAACACCCAGTCGTGAAGGTACAAGTCTGCGGGCCGGCGTCCACCCCAATACAAGCGCGTGGGCCGCGTGATGCCCTTGTGCTGCATATGTTCCAACAAAGCTTTGATGGGGGCAAAGCCGGTGCCTGACGCCAACAACACCATGGGCGCGGCGCTGTCTTCTCGCAAGTAAAAACTTCCCTGCGGTCCCTCAATGCGTTGAATGTCTTTTTCTTTCATCGCACCAAACACCAAGTCGGTGAATTTGCCACCGGGCATGTGGCGTATATGCAGTTCCAGTTTGGGGGAATCAGGATCCAAAGTGTGCGGTGCATTCGCCATGGAATAAGCCCTGCGTGAGCCGTCGCGCAGTAAAAATTCGATGTATTGACCCGCGTGATACTGCATGACTTCGGTGGCCGGCAGTTGCAAAAAGACGCGCATCACGTCGGGCGACATTTTTTCCATGGCCGCAATGCGAACCGGCATTTTTTTCATGGGCAAGGCATCTGCCGAGCTGACTTGTTTGGATTCGAGCACCACGTCCGACAGGGCAGTGGCGCAACAGGTGAGCACCCAACCCTGGGCAAGTTCTTCGGCACTCAGTGCTTTGGCTTGGTAAGTGCCCAGCTGCACTTGGCCGCTGATTTTTTTGCATTTGCAAGAACCGCAGGCACCATCTTTGCAGCCATAGGGCATGTTCAAGCCTTGGCGAATACCCGCCGCAAGCAAAGTTTCATCGCCCTCCACAGTGAAACTTCGTCCGCTGGGTTGCACCACAATCTGAAAAGCCATGCTTGTTATCCTTGGAAACCAGTAAGTTATAGAAAGCGCTGATTTTGCCTTCAATCCAAAGTCCTCTGGGTGCCTTGCCTGCAAGGTTTCGCCGCCCGCGTGTGTTGATCGTCGGTTGCGGCGATGTAGGTATGCGCGTGGCCGGTCTGCTGGGCGCGTCAAGCCGTCTGCTGGCTTTGACACGCTCTGATCAAAAAGTTGATGTTTTGCGCGAGCAAGGCATTACTGCATTGCAAGGCAATTTGGATCAGCCCTCTACTTTGCGCAGGCTTGCAGGTGTGGCAACCCATGTGGTGCATATGGCACCGCCGCCTCTAGAGGGGCGCACCGATCCGCGCACCCGCGCCTTGGTGCATGCCCTGAGGCTGCGCAGTGTGCCCGCGGCGCTGATTTATGGTTCAACCACCGGTGTCTATGGTGATTGCGCGGGTGAGTGGGTGGATGAAGTCCGTCAGTTGCAGCCCAAAACCGCACGCGCACAACGGCGGGTGGACGCCCAAGTGTGGGTGGATTATTTGGGCAAAACCGGTCACACCCGAACCCAAGTGCTGCGCATTCCGGGGATTTATGCTTTGGACAGAGAAGGGGGCACACCGCGTGAACGCCTCTTGCGCGGCACGCCTGTATTGCAAGCCTCTGAAGATGTTTACACCAACCATATACATGCAGATGATTTGGCCCGTGCCACCGTCCTCGCCCTGTGGCGAGGCAAACCCCTGCGTGCGGTCAATGTTTGCGATCACACGGACATGAAAATGGGCGACTACATGGACAGCGTGGCTGCGATGTGGGGGTTAGCCCCGCCACCCAGAATCAGCCGTGCGCAAGCGCAAGAGCAATTGACGCCTATGGTCATGAGTTTCTTGAATGAATCTAGGCGCATACGCGCCGATCGCATGCGGCAAGAACTGGGCTTGCGCCTGCGCTACCCCACAGTGCTTGATGGCTTGAAAGCCGACAAAGCGTTTTAGCGCATGCCAATCTTGGCAGCGCCAAAAATACCGTTGGCTTCTTTGGGCAGACTGCGCCAGTATTGTTGCGTGGCTTGAACTTGAGCGCCCATTTCAGCTGCGGCCTCCCAAGCCCAGCGCGGCTTGTATAAAAAGCTGCGCCCCAGGGCAACCAAGTCAGCTTCACCTTTGCGCAAAACATCTTCGGCTTGTTGGGCTTGGGTGATGAGGCCGACCGCAATGGTGGGCATGTGCGTTTTTTGCCGTACATGGTGCGCAAACGGCACTTGGTAGCCAGGGCCGACGCTGATTTTCTGCTGAGGTGCAATACCGCCCGAAGAAATATGGATGAAGTCTGCGCCGGCTTGCTTGAGCATGAGCGCAAAGTCGGCGGTTTCTTCCAACGTCCAGCCGCCTTCTATCCAGTCAGTCGCGGACAAACGCACACCGAACACGCCATCAAATACTTTGCGAACGGCTTGAAAGACTTGCAAAGGAAATCGGGTTCTGCCGGCAAAGTTGCCGCCATAACTGTCTCTGCGTTGGTTGGCAATGGGTGACAAAAACTCATGCAACAAATAGCCATGGGCGCTGTGCAACTCAATCATCTCCAAACCCATAGCCTGCGCGTGTTGGGCAGCTTGCACAAAAGCCTGCTCAATCGCCAGCAAACCGGCTGCGTCGATTTCATGGGGCGGCGCTTCGCCCTCCAGCAGTTGGATAGGCGAGGGCGCGATGGTCTCCCATCCCCCACTGGCTTGGGGAATCAGCATGCCGCCTTGCCAAGGTTGGGCGCTGGAGGCCTTGCGCCCCGCATGAGCGATTTGCAAACACACGGGCACAGGCGGTGCCAAGCGACGCGCTCTGGCCAAAGTGTCAGACAAAGCATGGGCCGTGGCGTCATCCCACAAGCCTAGGCAGTTGGGGGTGATGCGTCCTTGGGCGGTCACCGCGGTGGCTTCAATCATGAACAAACCCGCGCCGCTGTTGAGTAAATTACCCCAATGCATCAAATGCCAGTCATTGGCTTGACCATTCAGGTCGCAGGCATATTGGCACATGGGTGCCACCACGATGCGGTTGGAGAGGTTCAAAGGCCCACGGGGAGAACCGAGTTGGAAGGGGGAAAAAAGTTGGCTCATTGGTCGGAAAACTTTTTAACAAGGACTGTTTGCATCTTAAAGCCGGTTTTGTATTCAAGTTTGATCACTGTCATGCCGATTCCCTGAGTAACTCCTGCCTTTAGTGTGTTTTCATGCGCCTTTTACGCCTTCATTGTTGCTTGATATTGCTCGCCTTAGCCGGCTGTGGTGGCGGCGGTGGGGGCGCAGCTGGGGGTAATGGCGCAGGCAGCGCGCCGGTGAGCGCCGCCAATGTGTCTGGACTGTCTACCGGTCGTTTGATCGACAGTTCTGTGGAGGGCGTGACCTATAAAGTCACCACCAAGGATGGTCAAACCATCACCGGCATCACCGATGCCTCGGGAACATTCAAATATGTTGATGGTGAAAAAGTGGTTTTCTCGATTGGCGACATCGTCTTTCCCGCGACCCTTGGAGACTCCGTCATCACGCCTTTAACCATGGCACAGGGTGGTACAGGGCCTGTGGCAACCAATGTAGCGTTTTTGTTGCAGTCCTTGGACTATGACCTCGACCCCTCCAACGGCATCACCATTGACCCCAAAGTTGCTCAACTCAAAGCCATTGCTGCGTTTGGCAGCAGCAAAATTGATTGGACACAAGATTCAGGCAGCTTTGCTAACAATGCGCAAGTCAAGGCCCTGATCACCCAAGCCAAGGTGCTCAATCCCGATAACAGCAACCCCGCCATTCCCGCCAAACCGCCCATCACCCCAGATACCGCGGTCAAGCATTTAAATGAAACTTTGTTTGGCTCTTTGGATACCCAGTTTGTGCAACCTGAAGGTTGTGCTGAAGGCCATGGTTTACGCATACCCACAGTGACAGATTTGTCCACCAATATGTGGACGGATTTGCTGGCAAAACCCAAAGCGCCTGTCTACCCTGGGTGGATTTTTGACGGTGAGTTAACCCAAGCCAATGCTTTGAGTGCCCCTGGCGGGGATATGCGGCTTTACAAACCCACCGCGGGTTCACCTGAAGTCAAGGCGGCGATGCAGACTATCGATTGGGTGTCCTTGGACGCAGATATTTGGCTCAAGCACCAAGGCAATCCGAATGTGATTTTGCGCATTGCAGGCAAACAGCGACTCGGCGGCGATTCTGTTTACTACCCTAAACTTTCCGGCGCTGCGATTTATTTGCACTACACCGGCAGCGCAGACACCGCATTGGAATTCCAGTTTGCAGGCGGCTCTGAGTCCACCGCGTTTTTCAGCTTCCTAGGCAACAACACGGATTACTATTACAGAGGCACCGCTGGCAAGGACGGCGTCATCAACCAAGGCGGTGACGATGGCTGGAATGCATGGACGCAAGACCGAGGCGACGATTGGTTCAGACACCAACCGCCCAAGGCCGGTAAAGCGGCAGAAGTTAATTTCCCACCCAATTTACACAAAGGCGGCACCAGCCCTATGGGGCGTGCGCTGGGCACGGTGTTGTGCGCGGTCAAGTCTGGCGGCACGGTTTTGTTGTGGCGCAAACCGGATAACAACAGCGATTTGTATTTCAGTCCCGTGGCCCAACGCAACAGCGTGGGTGTGCTCGCACCTGTGTACAGCGACGCCAAAGGCTACCAAGGCAATGCTGGTATTCGTTCAGGCGTGAAGGTGTTGCGCATCTTGAAAGCCAGCGAGCCGCCTGTGGTGTTGGTTTTCAATCCTGCGGATGCATTCAAGAGATTAGCCATCAGTGGGTTTACCAAAAGTCTGACCATCAGCGGAGACTGTGATGGTTTGCTCAGTTATTCTTGGACCCCGCTGAAACCCGATACCTTGGCTTCTGACCCATTGGCGGTGTTCTCCTATACCGAGACCATATTGGGCACATCTGCCAATTGTCCCGACTGGGGCGCTACGGATGCATCTACTGTTTATCTCAATGCCAATTACCAACAGGTGGCTGATGTGATGAAAAACTCCATAGCAAAGCATGTGGCGGCAAAACCTTATCCCACCTCTGTGAAAGTGGGAGACAGCGGGCCTTGGAGCGCTTGGGTAGAAAAATCCACCGACTTGACAACGGTTTTTTTCAATGGTGTTGAAACTTATGCAGTGGAAGCCGATGGCGCATCCACCACCTCGGTGATATTGGTCATCACGGTCAAGGAATATCAAGCTGACAACACATTGGATAAAACCAGACAGATGCGTTACAGAATCAAACCCTCGAGTGCGGCTGAACTTGTGTCCATAGAGCAAGTCAATGCGTCCAGCGGTAAAAAAATCATCATCAAGTGAACCAAACGCTAAGTGCCAAAGAAAAAACCCGCACTGTCGTGGAACAGTGCGGGCCTTTTGGTGGTGCCGAAAGCCGGAATCGAACCGGCACGGTGTTTTGCACCGGCAGATTTTGAATCTGCTGCGTCTACCAATTTCGCCACTTCGGCAGAAGAGGGGAAAGGAATTATGGCACAGTGTGGGCATGAAATATCCCACCATCGAATCGGCCATTGGAAACACCCCTTTGGCAGCCTTGCAACGCATAGGCTTTAAAGACAATCAAGCGCGCGGCAACGTACTTTTAGGCAAGCTTGAAGGCAATAACCCAGCGGGCTCAGTGAAAGACCGCCCAGCTTTATCGATGATTCAACGCGCAGAAGAGCGCGGCGACATCCAACCCGGCGACACCTTGATTGAAGCCACCTCAGGAAACACCGGTATTGCTTTGGCCATGGCCGCAGCCATCAAGGGCTACCGCATGCTGCTCATCATGCCCGAAGATTTGTCTATTGAGCG
>CANLWQ010000122.1 GCA_947494405.1 Comamonadaceae bacterium
CCAAATCAAAACCGGCTCACTCAGTCGCTCCGACCGAATGGCCAAATACAACCAGCTATTGCGTATAGAGGAAGATCTCGGTAGCATCGCCACCTATCCTGGCCGTGCAGCTTTTTACAATCTTCGCCACTGAAACCGACCTCAAGCAGTATTTATGCGTCGCCCCATACCTGTCATTTTGCTGACTTTGCTTGTGGTTTTTCAACTGCAACTGTGGTTGGGCCGTGGCAGCGTACCCGATGTGTGGCGACTGCAGCAGCAATACCAAATGCAGGTGGCACAAAACTCCCAAGCCGAACTCAAGCTCGAGCGCATGCGTGCCGAGCTTCGCGATTTGCGTGACGGCATGGAGATGGTGGAAGAACGTGCGCGCAGCGAAATTGGCATGGTCAAGCCTAACGAAATATTTGTGCAGATAGCCAAATAAGGCGTCCATGCACATCGTTTTGCTCGGGCTTTCACAGCCCCGCATGCAAGAACTGAAACCGGTTTTAGCCCAAGCCTTAGCGCCTGTGCAACCTGACTTTTCTTTACACACACCAGACAGCCCCAAAGGGTGGCAGCCACCCCCTTTGCCCTACCGCATCGTGTTGTTCGCCAGCAAGCCCGCACATGACAGCACGGGGCTGTGGCGACACATGCTTATCTTGCAGGACTTGGCTTTTCAAGTCATACAAATCAGCGACGCGGCTTGGATGAAGCAGTGCTTACAAGCGCTGTTGCCGCATCAGTCAGTCACAGATACAGGTCTTCAAGATGTGCCTGCACGCTGGCAAGGTGTGTGCGAAACCTGCAGCGATCCTGATTGCGAGCGGCGTCTTTTCTCGGGCTTATTGCAAGGCTGAAGGGCCAGGCGGCTGAATATCTGACTGGGCAAACAACTGAGCCGAGTCAACCGCGTCGTAGCGGTATTGCTGACCACAAAAATCACATCCCACTTCGATCAAAGCGCGTTCAGCCAAGATGCTGTTGGCTTCTTCTTCGCCCAAGCCGCGCAGCATATTGCTGACCCTGTCGCGGTTGCAAGAACAAGAAAAGCGTGGCGCATCTTCGCCCAACTCCGGCTCAAAGCGCCTCAGGGTTTCTTGCCAAAACAATCGGTGCAAGATTTTGTCGGTTGAGAGCGTGAGCAGTTCGTCACTGGTCAAGCTCTGCGCCAATGTAGCAATGCGGTTGTAGTCTTCATTCAGACCAATCTGGTCTTCATCGGCCATGCTCTGTTTACCGGCCAAATTGGCAGCGCCATGCATGGGCAGGCGTTGAATCAGCAAGCCCGCGGCTGTTTCGTCATTGGCGGCCAGCACCAAAGTGGTGTCAAGTTGCTCGCTTTGCAACATATAGTGCGCCAGTACATCGCTGAAACGCTTGATCGCTTGGCCTTGGTCGTCGTACAAAGGCACCACACCTTGATAGGGCTGCTGTCCCGGGCGACGCCCTAGGGGGTCTAGGGTGATGGCGCAGCGCCCCAGATTGCGCTGATTGGCCATATCTGCCAGCCCCATGCCGTCATGCACTGCGCCAATGGTTTTGGCGGTAGCGCGAAACCGCATATCCGACTGAACTTCCACCACCGCCAATTTCAAAGGGCCCTCGCCCATCATTTGTAAAACCAAAGCGCCATTGAATTTGATGTTGGCTTGCATCAGCACTGCGGCAGCGGTCATTTCACCCAGCAAGGCGCGAACTGCTTGGGGATAAGCCCCAGTTTCGGCATTGGCTGCACGCTTGGCCAGCACGGTTTGCCAACTGTCGGTCAAACGCACCAAGACACCACGAACCGGAAGACCTTCAAATAAAAATTTATGCAATTCGCTCATGCGATTTTTGTCAGTCCGTTTTTGAAACGCAAAGCGTTTTGTATGTAATGCTTGGCACTCATGCGCAAGCCCTCGATTTGTTCGGGGGTGAGTTGACGCACCACTTTGGCTGGCGTGCCCATGATGAGACTGCCATCGGGAAACTCTTTGCCCTCGGTGACCACCGAGCCCGCACCCACCACACAATGGCGGCCGATGCGCGCGCCATTCAAAACCACTGCGCCAATACCAATCAAGCTCTCGTCGCCAATGGTGCAGCCGTGCAGCATCACTTGGTGGCCCACAGTCACATGTTTACCCACCACCACTGGCAAGCCGATGTCAGCATGAATAACCGCCAAATCTTGCACATTGCTACCTTCACCTATTTGGATGGTTTCGGTGTCGCCGCGCAAAACCGCGCCAAACCACACACTGGTATGAGCCGCCAAGGAGATAGCACCCATGACTTGGGCAGTGTCAGCCACCCAAGCTGTGGGGTCGATCTGGGGGGAGTGGTCGTCAAGTTGATAAATAGCCATGGTGTGGTTGTTCGCTTAAGGTTTCTACAATTGTAGAGATGGAAATGAGAGAAGCCGCTTTCAGCGCTTTGTGCGAAACCCAGGCCGCTGACAAAGTGCAGGCGGTGCAACTGCTTTGGGCACAGCGTCACACACTGGCAATAGATACCCAAGCCCGCAAGCAAGACGCCAACCACAAGGCGCCAGGTCGACCCGACAAACCGCTGCTGCAAAACCCGCAACATGTGCCACAGCGTTCGGTACACACTGACAAAGGTTTGGCAGCTTTGGTGCACTCGGTCTGCCATATTGAATTCAATGCCATCAATTTGGCGCTAGATGCGGTTTGGCGCTTTGCTGGTTTGCCTGAGGCTTATTACCAAGACTGGCTCAGCGTGGCCTATGAAGAGTCCACCCATTTTGTGCTTCTGCAAAACTTGTTGAACCAAATGGGATATGTCTATGGCGACTTTGCTGCCCACGATGGTTTGTGGTCTATGTGCGAAAAAACCGCCGATGATGTGCTCGCCCGCATGGCCTTGGTGCCACGCACCTTGGAGGCGCGGGGCTTGGATGCCACGCCGTTGATACAAGCCAAATTGTTGTTGTCCTGTTCCCCGCACGCCATGGCTTTTCAGTCAGTGCTGGACACCATTTTGCGTGACGAGGTGGGCCATGTGGCGATAGGTAACCACTGGTTCAGACACCTGTGTGGCGAGCAAGGCCTTGACCCTTTAAGCCACTACCCTGTTTTGGTTGAGCGCCATGCCGCACCGCGTTTAAAGCCTCCCTTCAACGCCTCAGCACGTTTGGCGGCGGGATTCACGCAAGCGGAAATTGACTGGTTGATGGCGCAACGCTTAACACCGCCTCTGGCCTCACACACTTAACCCCTTGGGTGATGTTGCGCATGCAGGGCTTTGAGCCGCTCTCTGGCCACATGGGTGTAAATGGTGGTGGTGGAAATATCTGAATGTCCCAAGAGCATTTGCACCGCACGCAAATCTGCCCCATGATTCAGCAAGTGGGTGGCAAAAGCATGGCGCAAAGTGTGCGGCGACAGGGGTACATGAATATCTGCCAAGAGCGCGTATTTTTTGATGAGCTTCCAAAACATCACCCGTGACATGGCCGCGCCTCGTTGGGTAACAAACACCGCTGGCGCGCTGTGATTGCCAAGCAGCGCAGGGCGTGATTGCTTGAGGTATTTCTCTAAGCTGTCTGCCGCTTCTTCGCCAAAAGGCACCAAACGTTCTTTGTTGCCTTTGCCGGTGATGCGCAGCACCCCTTCGCGTAAATTGAGCGAGAGCATGGGCAGATCGACCAACTCGCTGACGCGCAAACCACTGGCGTAGAGCAACTCCAACATGGCGCGGTCGCGCAGGCCTAAATCAGTCTCGGTATCCGGGGCTGCCAGCAATGCTTCAACTTGGGCCTCGCTCAATGTTTGGGGGAAACGCGTGGCTTGTTTCGCAGTGAGTAATTTCAGTGTGGGGTCTAGGCTTAAATATTTTTCACGCAAAGCCCATCGGTAAAACCGCCGCAACACGGTCAAGCGCCGGTTGGCTGTACTTGCGCGGGTGTGGGCGTGTTGATCGGCAAAATAAGCTTGCACATCTTGTTCGCCAGCGCTTTCCAGTTGCAACGATTTCGCCTCTAACCATTGGGCAAAAGCTTGTATGTCGCGCTTGTAGGCTGACAAGGTGTTGGTCGACAAACCGTCTTCCAGCCAAAGAGCACCCACAAAAATTTCCACCAAGGGATGGGGCTTAGTCGAGGTGGAGTTTTTGGGCATGAACCACCTTTTTGTACACCTCGAACTCGGTCTTTAACTGCTGCGCAAATTGCTCTGGTGTATTGCCAATCACCTTGGACCCCGTGGCTTCGATGCGCTTGATCACTGCCGGGTCTTGCAGCACTTTCAGCAGTGCGGCATGGAGCTTTTGCACCAACGCCTTGGGCATGGCCTTGGGGCCGTAAATGCCGTAAAAAGCAGGACGGTTGACGGGCTCCAAACCCAGCTCTTTGAAAGTGGGAACACCTGGTAAATCTGGCAGTCGCTCGGGGGCGGCCACGGCCATGGCGAGCAGCCGTTTGTCTTTGATGTGCGGCAAGGCCGAGGGCAGATTGTCAAAAATAATCATCACCTGCCCACCCACCGTGTCGCGTAAAGCCGGACCACCGCCGCTATAGGGAATATGCACGATGAAGGTTTGCGTCAGGTTTTTGAACAGCTCCATTTGCAAATGACCTATGCCACCTGTGCCCGAGGACGCATAGTCGTAATACCCGCGCTTGGCGCGTAACTCGGCCAGCAAGCCAGCAAAGTCTTTGGCAGGAAATGCGGGATTGACCGCCAGCACATTTGGGGTGGCGGCCATGTTGATGATGGGCGAAAAGTCCTTCAACGGGTCGTAGGGAACTTTGGGGTTGATGGCGGGATTGGTCGAGGTGCTAGAGGCTGTGGCCAAGCCCAAGGTGTAGCCGTCCGCTGGTGCGCGTGCCAGTTCTGCCGCGCCGATAACGCCACCACCGCCTGCTTTGTTGTCCACCACCACCGCTTGCCCCAGCAACTTGCCCAAGGGCTCGGCGACGATTCGCGCCATCAAGTCGGTGGTGCCGCCAGCGGCAAAAGGCACGATCAAGCGAATCGGCTTGCTGGGGTAGGTTTGCGCCATCACCTGGGGGCAGAGCAAGCTGCAGCCCACCACAAACAGAGCACACAGTTTGTTCATACCACCACCGGCTCGGGCTCCAAGCGAATACCAAAACGCTCGTACACGCTGGTTTGAATGGCTTGTGCCAAGGTCACGACTTCCCCGCCTGTACAAGGCTGGTCTGCACCGCCTTTGTTAACAATCACCAAGGCTTGTTTTTCATACACCGCGGCATTGCCCACCGATTTACCGCGCCAGCCGCAGGCATCGATCAACCAAGCCGCAGCCAGCTTAAATCGCCCATCGGCCAATTGGTAATGCACCAAACGGGGTTCGCGGGCGATGATGTCTTGGCATTGGTCTGCGGTCACCGTGGGGTTTTTGAAAAAGCTGCCTGCATTACCCATGACGGCTGGGTCGGGCAACTTGGCGCGCCGAATCTCGCAAACCCAGTCAAACACTTGCTGCGCAGTGGGTTGAGCCACACCTTTTTGCGCCTGCTTTTTTTCTAAATCGGCGTAGCTGATTTCAGCCTTCCATTTTTTAGGTAAGCGAAAACGCACCTGGGTGATGAGCGCACGACCTAACAAACCCAGATCGCGGCTGTCCGTGGCAGCGTGTTTGAACACCGAGTCGCGGTAGCCAAAAGCGCATTGCGCCGCGTCAAGCGTGAAGTGCTGTCCCGTGTGTAAATCCACGGCATCCAGGGATTCAAACCGGTCTTGCAACTCCACGCCGTAAGCGCCAATATTTTGTACCGGCGAGGCTCCCACCATGCCTGGAATCAGGGCCAAGTTTTCCAAGCCAGGCCAGCCTTGCGCCAGAGTCCAAGCCACAAATTCATGCCAATCTTCTCCAGCCGCAGCTTGCACCACCCAAGCTTTGTCATCTTCAGACACAAGTTGGCATCCCTTGAGTTCGACCTTGATGACCAAGCGCTTGATGTCACCGGTGATCACAATATTGCTGCCCCCGCCCAAAATGAAATGCGGCTCGCGGCTGAGCACGGGGTCGCCCAGCAAGGCTTGGACATCGTCCATGGAGCGAAGGCGCAGCAGTCGCTCGGCGCGGGCAGCGATGCCAAAGCTGTTGTGCTGCTGCAAGGGAACGTTGGTCTCAATAATCATGTGAGAATTGTCGCACCCTGAACTCCCGAAGTCCCAACCATGCCCTCTTTTGATACTGTTTGTGAAGCCGACTTGGTTGAAGTGAAAAATGCTGTCGACAATACCGCCAAGGAAATCGGTACCCGTTTCGATTTCAAAGGCACCTCAGCCGCCATTGAACTTAAAGACAAAGAGGTCACGCTGATTGGCGACAGCGACTTTCAGTTGCAGCAAATCGACGAAA
>CANLWQ010000123.1 GCA_947494405.1 Comamonadaceae bacterium
ATCAAGCTTGACAAAGGCTCTGCAAGACCCCACGTCGATAAAGTTGGCAAGATCACCCGTGCGCAGTTAGAAGAAATCGCCAAGGCCAAAATTGTTGACATGACCGCTGCCGATTTGGATGCCGCTGTGCGCACCATCGCTGGTTCGGCGCGCTCCATGGGCGTGACCGTGGAGGGCGTTGTATGACCAAGCTCACCAAGAAACAAAAAGCTTTTGACGGCAAAGTCGACTCCAACAAGCTCTACCCTTTCACTGCTGCTTTGGCCATCGTCAAAGAATGCGCAACAGCCAAGTTCGATGAATCTATCGATGTGGCAGTGCAACTCGGTATTGACGCCAAGAAGTCAGACCAAGTGGTGCGTGGCGCTGTGGTGTTGCCCAACGGCACAGGTAAAACAGCACGTGTTGCTGTGTTTGCACAAGGCGCTAAAGCAGAAGAAGCTTTGGCCGCAGGTGCAGACGTGGTCGGTATGGACGATTTGGCTGCCCGCGTCAAAGCCGGCGACATGCCTTTCGATGTCGTTATTGCCGCACCTGACGCCATGCGCGTCGTGGGTACCTTGGGTCAAATTTTGGGCCCCCGTGGTCTGATGCCCAACCCCAAAGTGGGAACAGTCACCCCCGACGTTGCCACGGCCGTTAGAAACGCCAAAGCAGGTCAAGTGCAGTTTCGCGTTGACAAGGCCGGCATCATTCACGGCACCATCGGTCGGCGCTCATTTGACAGTGACAAGTTACAAGGCAACTTGTTGGCATTGATCGACGCATTGAACAAAGCCAAGCCAGCTACCAGCAAAGGTGTTTTCCTGCGCAAGTTGGCTGTGTCCTCCACCATGGGTGTGGGCGTGCGAGTAGATATACAAACATTGAGCGCCTAAAGCGTTCAGTCATTTCTTGCGTTGCTTGCAAGGGCAGCGCAAGAAGCGGTGGGTCGAGCCGGTTGAAAAACAGGCCCGAGCCATCCAAGACCGTTGGCGTGCAACCCGTTTGCACTTAATTCACCAGCCAACGCAGATGGCGATCCCGCTGAAAAGATTTTTCTTGACAGTCAGGTCGCTGCAAAAGTGGCGTGTTGAAGGGGCAACCTGACAACACATTTTGAAGGAGTAGACCTTGAGTCTGAATCGCAGTGAAAAAGAAGCAGTTGTCGCCGAAGTGGCGGGACTTGCTGCACAAGCGCAGACGCTGGTGATGGCGGAATACCGCGGCATCACGGTCGCTGACATGATCAAGTTTCGCGCCAATGCGCGCAGCCATGGTGTATCGCTGAGTGTGTTGAAAAACACCTTGGCCCGCCGTGCTGTCGCTGGTACGTCATTTGAAGGTGTCGCAGACCAGATGACCGGACCGCTGATCTATGGGTTTTCTGTGGATGCAGTGGCTGCCGCGAAAGTGGTTGCCGATTTCGCCAAGACCAACGACAAGTTGGTGATTCGCGGTGGTGCATTTGCCGGAAAAACTTTGGATGTCAACGGCGTCAAACAACTGGCCAGCATTCCTTCCAAGGAAGTCTTGCTTGCGCAATTGTGTGGCTTGCTCATGTCGCCCATGTCTCGTACCGCAGTGGTGCTGGGCGCCTTGGCGGCGAAAAAAGGCGAAGCGGTTGCAGCCTGAGGCTGTTAACCCATTCAAAAAATTTTGCTGCCCTCGTGGCAGCCCTGAAAAGTGAAGGAAATATTTATGTCATTCGATAAAGACGCATTTTTGACCGCTTTGGACAGCATGACGGTCATGGAACTCAACGAATTGGTGAAAGCCATCGAAGAGAAATTTGGTGTCAGTGCTGCAGCCATGGCTGCACCTGCTGCTGGTGGCGGTGGTGGTGGCGCAGCTGCTGCTGAAGAGAAAACCGACTTCAACGTCATGTTGCTCGAAGCCGGCGCCAACAAGGTGTCCGTCATCAAGGCCGTGCGCGAAATCACAGGTTTGGGTTTGAAAGAAGCCAAAGACCTGGTCGACGGTGCTCCCAAGGCTGTCAAAGAAGGCGCACCCAAAGCGGATGCAGAAGCCGCCAAGAAGAAATTGGAAGAAGCTGGCGCCAAGGTCGAACTCAAGTAAACCTAGCGTTTATGAAGGCTGGCTACTCCTAGAGCGGGGTGCCGGCCTTTTGTGCTCTCAGAGCACACCCCAGAGCAGCCGCAATGGCTTTTCTGGAGTGTCTTCTGATCTGACTGCAGAAGAACCTTGGTTCGGGTTGTGTGCAATGCGCGACCGTCCGCCAACGCTGGTAGTGGCCAGCGGACCAAGACAACGTGCAGGTGAAAACTGCCTGTGCGTGAACAGTCGCCGAGAGAAATCAGTCCGGAGAATTTATGGCCTACACATTTACCGAACGCAAGCGTATTCGCAAGAGCTTTGGCAGCCGCGACAGCGTGCTTGAAGTCCCATACCTGCTACAAATGCAAAAAGATGCCTACACCGCATTTTTGCAAGCAGACACCCCACCCAAGAAGCGCACCTCCGAAGGCTTGCAAGCAGCATTCGAAGCAGCTTTCCCCATCGTGTCGCACAACGGCTTTGTCGAGATGAAGTACCTTGAGTACAACTTGGCCCGCCCCGCTTTTGATGTTCGCGAATGCCAAACACGGGGACTGACTTTTTCCTCGGCCGTGCGTGCGCGAGTTCAGTTGATTATTTATGACCGAGACTCTTCCACCCCCCAATCCAAAGTGGTGAAAGAAGTCAAAGAGCAAGAGGTCTATATGGGCGAAGTGCCTTTAATGACCGACAAAGGCTCTTTCATCATTAACGGCACAGAACGTGTGATCGTGTCTCAGTTGCACCGCTCACCTGGTGTGTTTTTCGAGCACGACAAAGGAAAAACCCACAGCTCCGGCAAATTGCTGTTCAGCGCGCGCATCATCCCTTACCGTGGCTCATGGCTGGACTATGAGTTTGACCCCAAAGACATTTTGTATTTCCGTGTCGACCGTCGCCGCAAAATGCCAGTCACGATTTTGCTCAAAGCCATTGGTCTGACACCTGAAGCCATTTTGGCCAATTTCTTCGTCAATGACACTTTCAAATTGATGGACACTGGCGCACAAATGGCCTTCGTTGCCGAGCGCTTGCGCGGTGAAGTTGCGCGCTTTGACATCACCGACAAATCCGGTAATGTGGTTGTTGCCAAAGACAAACGCATCACTGCGCGTCACACCCGCGAAATGGAAACAACCGGCACCACCCATGTGTCTGTGCCCGAAGATTTCCTCATCGGCCGTGTTGTCGCCCGCAATATCGTCGAAGAAGAGACTGGTGAAATCATTGCCAAGGCCAATGAAGAATTGACCGAAGCGCTGTTGAAAAAATTGCGCTCAAGTGGCGTTCAAGACTTGGAGTGCATCTACACCAACGAACTCGATCAAGGCGCTTACATTTCGCAAACCTTGCGCATAGACGAGACCGCCGACGAATTTGCCGCGCGTGTTGCTATCTACCGCATGATGCGTCCTGGCGAGCCACCCACCGAAGACGCTGTGCAAGCTTTGTTTCAGCGCTTGTTCTACAACCCTGACACTTACGACTTGTCCCGCGTAGGCCGCATGAAGTTCAATGCGCGCGTGGGTCGTGAAGACTCTACCGGCCCCATGGTTCTCAATAACGAAGACATTTTGGCTGTGGTCAAAATCTTGGTTGACTTGCGCAATGGCCGTGGCGAAGTCGATGACATCGATCACTTGGGTAACCGCCGTGTACGTTGCGTGGGCGAATTGGCAGAAAACCAATACCGCACCGGTTTGGCGCGTATTGAAAAGGCTGTGAAAGAGCGCTTGGGTCAGGCCGAGCAAGAGCCTTTGATGCCGCACGACCTTATCAATTCCAAACCAATTTCTGCAGCGCTTAAAGAATTTTTCGGCGCGTCGCAGTTGTCGCAGTTCATGGACCAAACCAACCCCTTGTCTGAGATCACGCACAAGCGTCGTGTCTCGGCCCTTGGCCCAGGTGGTTTGACGCGTGAGCGAGCAGGTTTTGAAGTGCGTGACGTTCACGTGACCCATTACGGTCGCGTGTGTCCCATCGAAACACCTGAAGGCCCCAACATTGGTTTGATCAACTCGCTGTCTTTGTATGCGCGTTTGAACGAATACGGTTTCATTGAAACACCTTACCGCCAAGTGGTTGACGGCAAAGTGACCATGGCAATTGATTACTTGTCAGCGATTGAAGAAGCCAAATACGTGATCGCACAGGCCAACGCCTTGTTGGACAAAGAAGATCGTTTGATTGGTGACTTGGTGTCTGCCCGTGAAAAGGGTGAATCCATTTTGTGTGGCAAAGAGCGGGTTCAGTACATGGACGTGTCGCCTGCACAGATCGTCTCGGTGGCCGCTTCCTTGGTGCCCTTTCTTGAGCATGATGACGCCAACCGCGCTTTGATGGGTGCGAATATGCAGCGCCAAGCCGTGCCTGTGTTGCGCCCTGAAAAAGCATTTGTGGGCACTGGTATCGAACGTGTTGCAGCGATCGACTCCGGTACCGTGGTGACTGCTTTGCGTGGTGGCGTGGTGGATTATGTTGACGCCACCCGTATCGTGGTTCGTGTCAATGATGCTGAAACCCAAGCGGGTGAAGTGGGTGTGGACATTTACAACCTCATCAAATACCAGCGTTCCAACCAAAACACCAATATCCATCAACGCCCCATCGTCAAGCGCGGCGACAAGCTCGCCAAAGGTGATGTGGTGGCCGACGGTGCATCAACCGACTTGGGCGAATTGGCCTTGGGTCAAAACATGTTGGTGGCCTTCATGCCTTGGAACGGCTACAACTTTGAAGACTCCATCCTCATCTCTGAGAATGTGGTGGCTGAAGACCGATACACCTCCATCCACATTGAAGAACTCGTGGTGATGGCGCGTGACACCAAATTGGGCGCAGAAGAAATCACCCGCGATATTCCCAATTTGGCTGAGCAACAAATCAACCGATTGGACGAGTCGGGCATCATCTTTGTGGGTGCTGAAGTTCAGCCAGGCGATGTCTTGGTGGGCAAGGTCACGCCCAAGGGCGAAACCACTTTGACGCCAGAAGAAAAATTGCTGCGCGCCATCTTTGGCGAAAAAGCCTCGGATGTGAAAGACACTTCTTTGCGCGTAGACCAAGGCTCACAAGGCACGGTTATCGATGTGCAAGTGTTCACCCGCGAAGGCATTGTGCGCGACAAACGCGCTCAGCAAATCATTGACGATGAACTGAAACGCTTCCGCTTGGACTTGAATGACCAGTTGCGTATTGTGGAAGCTGATGCGTTTGACCGTATTGGCAAACTGCTCAATGGCAAAACCGCCAATGGCGGCCCCAACAAACTGCCCAAAGGCAGCAAGATCGACAAAGCCTATTTGGACAGCGTGGAGAAGTTCCATTGGTTTGACATCCGTCCTGCTGATGAAGACACTGCTTCACAACTCGAAAGCATTAAAAACGCTTTGACCCAAACCCGACACAGCTTTGATTTGGCTTTTGAAGAAAAGCGCAAAAAACTCACACAAGGCGACGAGTTGCCTGCAGGTGTGTTGAAGATGGTTAAGGTTTACTTGGCAGTCAAGCGTCGCTTGCAGCCCGGTGACAAGATGGCGGGTCGCCATGGCAACAAGGGCGTGGTTTCCAAAATCGTGCCCGTCGAAGACATGCCCTATATGGCCGACGGTACACCCGTGGACATCGTGCTCAATCCATTGGGGGTGCCTTCCCGCATGAACGTGGGACAGGTGTTGGAAGTGCATTTGGGCTGGGCTGCCAAAGGCATTGGTTACCAACTGGGCCACATGATGCAAGAAGAAGCCAAGACGGCCGAGATTCGCACTTTCCTTGAAACCTTGTACAACAGCACAGGGCACAAGGAAGAGTTGAACAAGCTGGGCGACAAAGAAATCAAGGACATGGCGATCAACCTCTCCACAGGTGTGCCTTTTGCAACTCCGGTGTTCGATGGCGCTTCAGAAGAAGACATTCGCACCATGTTGAAACTGGCTTACCCGGAAGAGGTGGTGAAAGCCAAAGGCTTGACGCCCGCGCGCACCCAAGCGAATTTGTTTGACGGCCGCACAGGCGACGCGTTCGAGCGTCCCACCACCGTGGGCTATATGCATGTGCTGAAGCTTCACCATTTGGTCGACGACAAAATGCATGCACGCTCCACCGGCCCTTACAGCTTGGTCACACAACAACCGCTGGGCGGCAAAGCCCAGTTTGGTGGTCAACGCTTTGGCGAGATGGAGGTGTGGGCTTTGGAAGCTTATGGTGCCTCTTACACCCTGCAAGAAATGCTCACCGTCAAATCGGACGA
>CANLWQ010000124.1 GCA_947494405.1 Comamonadaceae bacterium
ACGCGTTTCAATGGTTTGCCCTCAGTGCGCTGCTGGCATTTCTTTACCTCTGGTTTCAATGGATCAAAGCCCTGCTTTATGGCCGACAAACAAACTGATTCTTCCTCGCCCCAGCCCTTGGGTTTGACGGTGTACGACTTGCCCGAGCCTGGCGCGGTGGCTGAGGCCGATGCGCGGCAAACCATGGGTGGGCGCTTGCGCATGTTGCTGGTTTTGCTGGTGTGTGCGGCACCAGTCATTGCTTCCTACCTTACCTTTTATGTACTTCGCCCGCAAAGTTTGCGCAGTTTTGGCGAATTGGTTATGCCCCCGGTGGCCATGCCAGACATACAAGCTACAGATTTGAAAGGGCAGACTGTTCGATTGCGCAGCCTGCAAAAGCAGTGGTTGCTGGTCAGTGTGTCGGGCGGTGCTTGCGACAGCGCCTGTCAGCAAAACCTGTTTTTGCAGCGTCAGTCCCGCGCGGCCTTGGGCCGAGAGCGCGACCGCACCGATTGGGTCTGGCTGATCACCGACGATGCCCCCGTGGATGCGGCCTTGCTGGCCGGCTTGCAAGATGCTTTTGTCTTGCGTGTTCCCCAAGCCGAAGTTGCCAACTGGCTCAGACCGCAAGCCTCTCAGGCTTTGCCAGACCATCTTTATTTGGTTGACCCCAAGGGTGACTGGATGATGCGTTTTCCTGCGCACTTGCAGGTTGATCAAGCCCCACGCATGCGCAAGGATTGGGAGCGACTCTTGCGAGCTGCGGTATCTTGGGATAAAGCAGGACGCTGACAGCATGCAAGAAGTCTCACTTTTCAATCTCGGCCCTGTTTTCAAATTGCTGTTGCTGGCTGCTGTGGTGGCCATGGGCCCACTGACATGGGTCTGGTTGCGGCATAGACACCATGATGTGCCGCACCGCGTTCATCAACTGACCGCTCTAACGCTTTTTTTGTGTTTCGATTTGGTGCTGTTTGGCTCTTTCACGCGTTTGAGCGACTCCGGCTTGGGCTGTCCCGATTGGCCTGGCTGCTACGGACATGCTTCGCCCTTCGGTGCAGGCGAAGCCATTCAAGCCGCGCAAAGCGCCATGCCCACAGGACCGGTCACCCTCAGCAAAGCGTGGATAGAGATGATTCATCGCTATTTGGCCATGACGGTAGGTGTGCTGATTTTGACGCTGGCGGTTTTTTCATGGAAACGCGACAGAACCTTGTGGGCTTGGCCTACCCTTACTTTGGTGTGGGTCTGTGTGCAAGGCGCTTTTGGCGCTTTGACTGTCACCATGAAATTGTTTCCCGCCATTGTCAGTTTGCATTTGTTGGGCGGCATGTTGCTGCTGATGTTGCTGTTGATGCAATTACTTCGTCAGCGCCATGCGCTGTGGGCCGAGTCGCGCTTGGCCCTGCCCACCAGTGTGCGCTGGTGGTTGATGGCCACTGTGGGCTTGCTGCTGCTGCAAGTGGTGATGGGGGCTTGGGTCAGTTCCAACTATGCGGTCATGGCTTGTGACACTTACCCTTTGTGCCAAGGAGCTTGGTGGCCCGAGATGAACTTCGATAAAGGCTTTGAGCTGTGGCGGGCTTTGGGTGTGGATGGCCTGGGCGAGGCTTTGCCTTTCCAGGCTTTAACAGCCATTCATTTTGTTCACCGCTGGCATGCGGTTCCCGTGGCCTTGTTGCTGCTGTGGTCAGCGTTTTTGTTGAATAAACATAGCTTGGCAATCCAAGCTCGCGGACTGTGGTTATTGGTGGTGCTGCAATTTATTACGGGTGTTTCTAATGCGGTGCTGGGTTGGCCTTTGCTGGCGGCCTTGCTTCACACGGCCAGCGCGGCAGGTTTGCTGATGTTGTTAAGCTGGTCTTTGGGGATCACCGAATCTCGATCTTCTAGGCATATCGCCACGACTTTTTCAAGGCCTGATTAATGAGAGCGCTTGCCAGTTTCATGCCCCTACGTTGGCAACAGTTCAACGCCCTCACCAAGCCACGCGTGATTCAGTTGATCGTGTTTTGTGCGCTCATCGGTATGGTGTTGGCCGTACCCGGTATACCTTCATGGCCGGATGTGCGCTTGGGCGCCATTGCGTGTTTGGGTATTTGGTTGGTCTCGGGCGCTGCTGCCGCTTTCAACTGCATTGTGGAAAAAGCCATCGATGCACGCATGAAGCGCACCTCTTGGCGACCCACGGCCAAAGGCGAGTTAAGTGACCGCGAGACCTTGCTGTTTTCAGCTGTTTTATGTGTGTTGGGCTCAGCCATTTTGTATATCTGGGTCAACCCCCTCACCATGTGGCTGACCTTTGCCACGTTTGTGGGCTACGCCATTGTTTACACGGTTATTTTGAAACCGCTGACACCGCAAAACATTGTCATTGGCGGTGCTTCGGGCGCTATGCCACCGGTCTTGGGTTGGGCGGCCATGACGGGCGAGGTCAGTCCAGAGTCCCTGATTTTGTGCCTCATTATTTTCTTGTGGACTCCGCCACATTTTTGGGCCTTGGCCTTGTACCGGGTGGAGGACTACCGCAAGTCGGGTCTGCCCATGCTTCCCGTCACCCACGGCAACGAGTTCACCCGGTTGCAAATTTTGCTCTACACCTTTGTGTTGTTGGCCGCCTGCTTGATGCCGTTTATTTACGGCATGAGTGGCTGGTTTTACCTTGCCAGCGCACTCATTCTCAGCGTGATGTTCTGTGCCTATGCATGGGCGTTGTGGCGCAACTACTCAGATGAGTTGGCCAAGAAAACCTTTAAGTTTTCGCTCTACCACTTGAGTTTGTTGTTTGCGGCGTTTTTGATTGATCATTATTTGCCGAGGTCTGTATGAGACGTTTTCTAGGCTTGTGCTTGGTGTTGGTGCTGCTAGGGTGTTCGCCAGAGAAGCCACATTTCCAGTCCATCGATTTAACCGGCGCAGACTATGCCAAGGGCTTTTCTTTGCCCGACCCCACGGGTCAAACCCGCAGCTTGGCGGACTTCAAAGGCAAAGTGGTGATGGTGTTTTTTGGCTTTACCCAGTGCCCCGATTTTTGTCCCACCACCATGAGTGAACTGGCGCAGGTCAAGCTTAATTTAGGCGCCCAAGGCGACAAGATGCAAGCCATTTTCATAAGCTTGGACCCCGAGAGAGACACCCCTGAGTTGCTGCAAACCTATATGGGCAATTTCGACCCCACATTTGTGGCGCTGATTCCCTCTTTGGCCGAGCTACCCGCCTTGGCCAAAGACTTCAAGATTTATTACAAAAAGGTGGAGGGCGCTAAACCGGCCAACTACACCCTAGACCACTCGGCGGGTACTTATATATATGACACCGAGGGTCGTTTGCGACTGTACGCCCGCTATGGGCAGGGTGTGGCGGCTTTGACCGCCGATGTTCAACAACTGCTTAAGTAAATTCCAGCAAAGCTGCTTTCATTTTTTTCATGGCAGCCACTTCAATTTGGCGAATGCGCTCGGCGCTCACGCCGTACTCGGCCGCCAATTCATGCAGCGTCATGCCGCCCGAGCTGTCATCGTTCACCTTTAACCAGCGCTCTTCCACAATGCGACGGCTGCGGGCATCCAGCACCTCAAGGGCTTGGGTGATGCCGTCACTCGACAACATATCGCGCTGATGCGCCTCCATCATGGCGGTGGGTTCGTGGTGGGCGTCAGCCAAGTAAGCAATGGGGCCGAAGGCGTCTTCGCCGTCGTCGCTTGCCACGGGGTCTAGCAGCACATCTCCGCCGGCCATGCGCGCCTCCATTTCAATCACTTCTTCGCGTTTGACATTCAAGTCTTTGGCGATGATGTCAATTTGCGCGTCGTTCAGGCCATCGCGGCGTGAGGCGTCGTGGTCTTCACCCGCTTGAGCGCGAAAGCCTTGCTTCATGGAGCGCAGGTTGAAAAACAATTTGCGCTGCGACTTGGTGGTGGCGAGTTTGACCATGCGCCAGTTTTTGATGATGTATTCGTGAATTTCAGCCTTGATCCAATGCATGGCGTAGCTGACCAAGCGCACGCCTTGGTCGGGGTCAAAACGCTTGACAGCCTTCATCAAGCCCACATTGCCTTCTTGTATGAGGTCGGCGTGGGGCAGGCCGTAACCCAAATATTGGCGGGAAATGGACACCACCAAGCGCAGGTGCGACAAAATCAGCTTTCCGGCAGCGTCGAGGTCGTTGTGGTCTTTGAGTTGGCGGGCAAACGCCTGTTCCTGCTCTAAAGTGAGCATGGGCAAGCGGTTGGCCGCTGATATATAGGCTTCGATATTGCCAAGCGGGGGTACCAATGCCCAAGGGTTGGTACTGACTGAGGACTGGCTGGGTAAGCTTAATGAAGTCATTTGTGCTCTCCTAAGGGACGCAATGGTTCTATATTAGCACTCTCTTAACTTGAGTGCTAAAAATATCTCGGGTTAACCCGCTTAGGGTTGGGGAGGTCATGGTGAGATCCTTAGTAAAGTCAACACTGACATGAGGTATGGGGAAATCGCCATGAAAAAACCGCTTTGGCTCTTTATATATGTTGTCTTGTGCTCAGCCACACAAGTTCATGCTGGGCCCTATCCCCTTGGCAGCATGAGCTGTGATGACATCGGCGCTTTTGCCAGCCAAGCCATGCAGTGGCGTGAAGATGGCATTAAATACAAAGAAGCCAAAACACGGCTGGATGCGCTCAGGCCTGACGAATCGGTTGAGAAAAAGAATATGCGCACAGTCATGCAACTGGTTTTTGGAAACTACGGTGACAACTGGACGGTGGAAAGTGCCGGTTCGACCATGAAAACGGATTGTGAAAGCGGCCGCTGAAACACGCGCAAAAGCCTCAACGCCCGATTTTCAAATAGGTCTGTCCTTGGGTGCGGTTTTCCCGAGATCGGCAACCAATTCGGACAGTCGCGCCATGGCTGATTGGTACACCGCACTGTCCTCTCGTTTATCAACCGCCATCACCATCACCATCAAAATATCATCTTCGACTCCGTAGACCAATCTGTACCCCTGTTTGCGAAGCTTTATTTTGTAGTGTCCCGCCAGCGCGCCATGCAAGGCCCCGCCTGGCACATGCGGGTTATCTAAACGTTTTTTAAGAAGTTTGCGCAGCGTTTCCTTGACAGACCCATCCAATGCCTGCCATTCAACCCAAGCGCTGGGAACAAACTGAAGCCGATATTTATATTTAAGTGGCTTCTCAGATGGCATCGATATCGACTTCAATGGCGTGTGCCCGCTCGCCCATTCTTGACAACACGGTGCGGTGCAAGTCTTGGTCTGCCAACTCTTCAAGCAGCGCGTGAAACAGGGCGGGCTCAATCATGTAAAAAGCTGCCTTGTTGTGGTTAAGCACGGCCACCGGTTTGCTTTTGGCGTCGCGCAACACAGCTGCTGGATTCTTTTTGAATTCAGACATGCTGATCATGATGTCAGAATAGATGGATTCCATAATTTAGCTCCAAATTAAGCGTTTATTGTAGAGCTAAAAATTATCCAAATTTTGAACCGACAACTTCCCCGCAAACACCGCCTTGTCCCCCAAAGCTTCCTCAATCCGCAAGCCCTCGTTCCATTTGGCCATGCGTTCAGACCGCGCAAACGAGCCCACCTTCAGCTGCCCCGTGTCCCAGCCGGTGGCCAAGTGGACGATGGCGGTGTCCTCGGTTTCGCCCGAACGGGCTGACACCACCATGCCCCAGCCGGCAGCGCGGGCCACCTCCATGGCTTGCACGGTCTCGGTGATGGTGCCAATTTGGTTGGGCTTGAGCAGCACTGCGTTGCAGGCTTTGTCTTGTATGGCCTGAGCCACCAAACTGGCTTGGGTCACCAAGTAATCGTCACCCACCACCTGAATTCGTTGGCCTACAGCGTTAGTGAACGCCTGCATCCCAGCGGTATCTCCTTCGGCAAACGGGTCTTCCACCGAGATGATGGGGTATTTGTTCACCCAGCCCAACAGCACTTGCAGCCAAGCTTCGCTGTCAAATTCTTGTTGCTCTAGCCCCAACTTGTAAGCGCCGGCACGGCCAAATTCGGAGGCCGCAATGTCCAGCGAAATAGCCACTTGTTCATAGCGATAGCCCGCAGCGTCAATGGCGCGGGTCAGGGTTTGAAGTGCTTCTTCATTGGAGTCAAACACCGGCCACCAGCCGCCTTCGTCGGCCACGCCGGCGAGCTTGCCCGCCGCGGCCATGAGCTTGCCCGCCGCGTGATACACATTGGCCACCATCTCCAGCGCCTCACTGAAACTTTGGGCACCCACGGG
>CANLWQ010000125.1 GCA_947494405.1 Comamonadaceae bacterium
ACGAGTTGCAAGTGCCCGAAAAATTTCGCGCCCAACTGGCGCAGGCGCGTGCCGCATTGCCCCATGTTGACACCATGGTCCGTATGCGAGAAGAACTGCGTCAGCTGTGGCTCAACACCCATGCCAATCGAAGCCAGTTGGCGCTTGAGCTGCAAGCTTGGTGCAAACGTGCAGAAACCAGTGGTGTGACTGCCTTGCGAGACTTCTCTATGCAATTGCGTGCTGCACGAATGGGATGAGTGTCCTCATGATTCGGTTGTTGATGGCTGCTTTATGCTTGTCCTGTTCCGCTTTGTGGGCACAGGAACAAGCAAGAGTGCTTTCAACTACCCCAAGCTATTTACCTACCAACACCGTCAACAGCAATGGTGAGGTGCTCATGTCTACCGTCTTCAATGTGGTTTATGAATACGCCGGCAAGCAGTACACGGTGCAACTGCCCCACGATCCAGGGGCTTACGTCATCTTGCAAAGCCCGCCACAGGTTTTGAGCAATCCCGTCTATGTCATGCCGTATCCGCCGCCTTATTACCATGGCAATCCGCTGCCTTTTACCTTTAACTTCGGCTTAGGCTATTACCGTTGGCGGCGTTGAATCACCCATAAAAAAACCCGCCTTAAGCGGGTTTTTTGACAGAGAAAGACTGAATTACTTCAGTTTGATTTCTTTGTATTCCACATGCTTGCGAGCCTTGGGATCAAATTTCATGATCAACATTTTTTCGGGCATGGTTTTCTTGTTTTTGGTGGTCGTGTAAAAGTGACCTGTGCCAGCTGTGGATTCAAGCTTGATTTTTTCGCGTCCGCCTTTGGAAGCCATGATGAAGTCCTTTCGAAGTCGGTGAAAATTTAAGCTTGACCGCGAGCGCGCATGTCTGCGAGCACAACGTCAATGCCTTTTTTGTCGATCAAGCGCAATGCAGCGCTGGAGACGCGCAAACGCACCCAACGGTTCTCAGTTTCCACCCAGAAACGGCGGTACTGTAGATTGGGCATGAAACGACGCTTGGTTTTGTTGTTGGCGTGGGAAACATTGTTCCCAACCATGGGGCCTTTGCCCGTAACTTCACATACACGTGCCATTCAGACACTCCTTCATAAAACAGTCGGCCAACCAAAGTTGTCAGACTTGACCTCGCCAAAAAAGGGGGCGGTAACCCTTGGATGCAATCCTCAGAGCCAAAGATTGTAGCCCGAAACCCTAGAGGGTTGCCGCCAAGCCCTTATTGCTCTAAAAATCGTTGGGCATCCAAGGCTGCCATACAGCCAGTGCCTGCGCTGGTGATGGCTTGTCGGTAAATATGGTCTTGCACATCGCCAGCCGCAAAAACCCCGGGGACACTGGTTTGTGTGGCCATGCCTTGCAAGCCGCTTTGGGTGATGATGTAACCGTCTTTCATGGCCAGTTGGCCTTCAAAAATACCTGTATTGGGTTGGTGGCCGATAGCGATGAAGCAGCCGTGAACATCCAAGTCGCGGGTGTTGTTGTCTAAAGTGCTTTTCAATCGCACGCCTGTGACGCCGGAGGTATCGCCCAGCACCTCTTCCAACACGCTGTGCAGTTCCAACACAATTTTGCCGTTAGCAACCTTGTCCATGAGCTTGTCGATCATGATGGCCTCAGCCTTGAATTTGTCTCGGCGGTGAATCAAGTGCACCTTGCTGGCGATATTGGACAGGTACAAGGCTTCTTCCACGGCGGTATTGCCGCCACCCACCACACAGCAAACTTTATCTCGGTAGAAAAAACCGTCGCAGGTGGCGCAACCCGAAACACCGCGGCCCATGAAAGACTGCTCAGAGGGCAGGCCTAGGTATTTGGCCGATGCACCCGTGGCAATGATGAGCGCGTCGCAGGTGTAAGTACCGCTGTCACCCACCAAAGTGAAGGGCCGCTTTGAAAAATCCACCTTGTTGATATGGTCGAACACCATTTGCGTATTGAAACGCTCTGCGTGTTCTAAGAAGCGTTGCATCAGGTCTGGGCCTTGAACGCCATGAACATCAGCGGGCCAGTTATCAACCTCGGTGGTGGTCATGAGTTGACCGCCTTGGGCCATACCGGTAATCAGTGTGGGTTTGAGGTTGGCGCGGGCTGCGTAAACCGCGGCGGTGTAGCCGGCGGGGCCGGAGCCCAGAATAAGTACTTTGCTGTGTTGGGGGGATGTCATGAAATCGATTCATCTAAGCTTAGAGCATGGGCAGACATTGCCACACGGGAAGACTCAATTTTAGGCCTTGCGCCCACAGACTGCTGGCGAGCTCCTGTTAAGCTTCAGTCTGTCATGACTTATTCATTGCACACACTCAACAACTCACCTGAAAAACCTGCCGAAATGACTGGTTTTCAGCGGTTTATCCAAGAAATCGCTTTAGCAGTTGGGTTTGTGGTTTTACTTTTTTGGCTTTTGGCCATTCTGAGCCACTCTGCGCTAGACCCAGCTTGGACAACTTCTGGCGCCAACCCGCATATTCGCAACTGGGGTGGGCGCATTGGTGCGGCCGTCAGCGATCTGTCGTTTTTTCTGCTCGGCTATTCCGTGTTTTGGTGTTACTTGGCCGGTTTGGTCAGTTGGTTGTCTGCTTTGGCCCATCGATTGCGCGCTGAAGAAGCTGTTGCGCCCGACCCGCAGATTTGGCGCTTGACCCGCTGGGCTTTTTGGAGTGGCTTGGCCATGCTGCTGTTGTCAAGCACGGGTTTGGAGTTCACCCGTCTTTACCGTTTTGAATCTCAATTGCCAGGTCACCACGCTGGCGGCATTCTGGGTTTTTTGGTCGGCAGTTCAGCCAACAAATGGCTTGGCTTTAATGGCTCTGGTTTGATATTTATTGTGTTCATGGTGATTGGTTTGTCATGGGTCTTTCGTTTCTCATGGGTACAAGTCGCTGAAAAAATCGGGTCGGCCATCGATGGCTTTATTGAGCAGCAGCGTGAGAAGCGCGAAATTGCACAAGACTTGGCGTTGGGGGAGGCGGCTGTACGTGCGCGTGAAAAAGACATGGTCTGGGAGCGCGATGAAAACGCCGATATGCCTGTGCATCCGGTACGTATCGTGGTGGAGCCCGAACCTGCACCTCCCAAAAGCGAGCGGGTGGCGCGTGAGCGGCAAAAGCCCTTGTTCAACGATTTGCCTGATTCGCGTTTGCCTCAGGTCGAATTGCTGGACGCTTCTCAACTCAAGCTTGATCCAGTGGACGCGGAAACGATTGAGTTCACCAGTCGTTTGATTGAGAAAAAATTACGCGACTTCGGTGTAGAAGTGAAGGTGCTGGCCGCCGCACCTGGGCCAGTGGTGACCCGCTATGAAATTGAACCCGCTACCGGTGTTAAAGGTTCGCAAGTGGTGAATTTGGCCAAAGATCTGGCGCGATCGCTGAGCATGGTGTCCATACGTGTGGTGGAAACCATTCCAGGAAAAAACTTCATGGCGCTGGAGTTGCCCAACAGCAAACGACAGACCATACGCTTGAGCGAAATCTTGGGCTCGTCGGTTTACAACGAAGCCAAATCCATGCTGACCATGGGCTTGGGCAAAGACATTGGCGGCAACCCCGTGGTGGCAGATTTGGCCAAGATGCCGCATGTGTTGGTGGCGGGCACCACGGGTTCGGGTAAGTCGGTGGGTATCAACGCCATGATTTTGTCTTTGCTTTACAAAGCTGAGGCGCGAGATGTACGCATGTTGATGATTGACCCCAAGATGCTGGAGATGTCTGTGTATGAAGGCATTCCACATTTGTTGGCGCCGGTGGTCACCGACATGCGGCAAGCTGCGAATGGTTTGAATTGGTGTGTGGGTGAAATGGAGCGCCGCTATAAATTGATGAGCAAGCTCGGTGTTCGAAATTTGGCGGGTTACAACCACAAGCTGGATGAAGCGCGTGAGAGCGGTGTGTCTTTGACCAATCCCTTCAGTCTCACACCCGATGACCCCGAACCGCTGGA
Organism: Comamonadaceae bacterium; assembly: GCA_947494405.1. Classification (GTDB taxonomy): domain Bacteria; phylum Pseudomonadota; class Gammaproteobacteria; order Burkholderiales; family Burkholderiaceae_C; genus Limnohabitans. Next base: position 3,947 of record CANLWQ010000125.1, read on the forward strand.
CCGCTTGCCGCATATTGTGGTGGTCATCGATGAGTTGGCTGACTTGATGATGGTTGTCGGTAAAAAAATCGAAGAGCTGATCGCCCGTTTGGCCCAAAAGGCGCGGGCTGCTGGTATCCATTTGATTTTGGCCACCCAACGCCCAAGCGTGGACGTCATCACCGGTTTGATCAAAGCGAATATCCCCACCCGCATTGCATTTCAGGTGAGCAGCAAGATCGACAGCCGCACCATTCTTGACCAAATGGGTGCTGAAGCATTGCTGGGTATGGGCGACATGTTGTATTTGCCCAGCGGCACGGGTTTCCCCATACGCGTGCATGGTGCTTTTGTCAGTGACGACGAAGTACACCGCGTGGTGAGTTATTTGAAGACCCAAGGCGAGCCCAATTACATTGAAGGCGTGCTCGAAGGCGGCACGGTGGAGGCTGGGTCTGAAGGTCCCGATTTGTTTGGCGATATATCCGGTGAAAAAGACCCGCTTTACGACCAAGCCGTGGAAGTGGTGCTGAAGAACCGCAAGGCCAGTATTTCCTTGGTTCAGCGGCATTTGAAAATTGGTTACAACCGTGCTGCGCGTTTGGTCGAGGACATGGAAAAAGCGGGCTTGGTCAGCTCCATGAGCAGCAATGGCCAACGTGAAATTTTGGTGCCTACCTACTCAGAATGAACAAAAAACTGGGCTTTGCTTTCGCTGCTTTTTTGCTCTTAAGCACGGGGTTGGTGCATGCCGACAGCTTGGACACTTTGGCGCAGTTTTTAAAATCCACCCGCAGTTTGCGTGCAGACTTTGTGCAAGTGGTGGCCGCTCCTGCCAAAGAAGGGCGACCTGCCAAACCCAAAACCTCATCGGGTGTGTTTGCTTTCATTCGCCCCAGCGTGTTTCGCTTCGATTACAGCAAACCCTATGTGCAAAACATCGTGGCCGATGGTCAACAGCTGTGGTTATTTGATGCCGACTTGAACCAAGTGACTGTGCGCAACCAAGCGCAAACTTTAGGCAGCACGCCGGCCGCCTTGATTGCTTCGGCCCAAGACTTGGCCAGCTTGGGTAAAGATTTCAATTTAAAGGCGGTGCCTTCAGAAGAAGGTATGGATTGGGTGTTGGCCACACCCAAAACCCAAGACAGCAGTTTGCAAACCATACGCATTGGTTTGCGACCCGATGCAGGGCAGGTGGTATTGAGCCAGCTAGACATCACGGACGCTTTTGGTAATCGGTCTCTGATTCGTTTTGAGCGGGTTGAAATAAACCCCAGCAATTTGACCCTGAAACAATTTAATTTTGTGCCGCCCAAAGGTGCGGATGTGGTGCGGCCTTGACACATACCCCCTTGGCCGAGCGCCTGCGCCCGCGCAGCTTGGGGGAGGTGATCGGTCAACAGCAAATTTTGGGCGAGGGCATGGCGTTGCGTGTGGCTTTCGAGTCGGGGCAGCCCCATAGTTGCATTTTGTGGGGGCCACCTGGGGTGGGCAAAACCACCATCTCCAGGCTTATGGCCGATGCGTTTGACGCACAATTTTTAGCCATCAGTGCGGTGCTCGGTGGCGTGAAAGAAATTCGCGAAGCAGTGGAACAAGCCCAAGCGGCGCGGGATGGTTTGCAGGCCCAACGCACCATTGTGTTTGTCGATGAGGTGCACCGCTTCAACAAAAGCCAGCAAGATGCATTCTTGCCGCATGTCGAATCGGGCTTGTTCACTTTTATTGGCGCGACCACCGAGAACCCCTCGTTTGAAGTGAACTCCGCGCTGCTGTCGCGAGCAGCGGTGTATGTGTTGCAGCCTTTGTCTGAAATCGATTTGTCGCTCATCGTGGCCAAGGCGCGCGCCATTGATGCGGTGCCTGAACTGACTGAAGAAGCGCAAAACCGCTTGATTGCTTATGCCGATGGCGACGCCAGGCGTTTGCTCAACACTTTGGAAACTTTGGCGGTGGCTGCAGTCGCCGACAAACGCACGCTGATTGCCGATGAATGGTTGATCAAGGTGCTGGGCGAGCGCATGCGCCGCTATGACAAGGGCGGCGAGCAGTTCTACGACAGCATCAGCGCCTTGCATAAATCGGTGCGCGGCTCAGACCCGGATGCTGCGCTGTATTGGCTGGTGCGCATGCTCGACGGCGGGGCCGAGCCCAAGTACATGGCGCGGCGCATGATCCGCATGGCCGCCGAAGACATTGGCTTGGCCGATCCGCGTGCCTTGCGC
>CANLWQ010000126.1 GCA_947494405.1 Comamonadaceae bacterium
CAGATTGACCACAACAATCAACCCGATCACAAACAACAAACCTGCCACCAAACCCACGCCCAACACATGCAAAGGGGTGATCTGCGCCAAGTCTTCCTGAAACTCACTGTTTTTTCGAATACCAATAAACGACCACAACACAGCCACGATGGAGCGCAAAAAGGGACGCTTGACTGCTTTCGGTGTTGCCAAAGCTTCGGTATCAGCGCTCATGAGCCCACCTGATTCAAAGGCACAGACACCGCAGCACTGGGCGCGGGAGGTATGCCACTGCCCACTTCAAAGAAGGTGTAAGAAAGTGTGATGGTGGTCACATCTTTAGACAGTTTTTTATCGATGACAAAAGCCACCGGCCACAGCTTTTTCTCGCCGGGTGCCAAGGTGTATTGGTTAAAGCAAAAACACTCAAGCTTATTGAAATGCGCGGCGGCTTGGTTAGGCGCGTAGCTGGGAATGGCCTGTGCGGACATGGTGCGGTCTTGCACATTTTGAAACTCGTACATGACCGTGGCCATTTCGCCCGGATGAACCTGAAGGCTGTTTTGCATGGGCTTGAAATGCCAAGGGCCGCGCGCGTTGGCGTCAAACTCTACAGTGATGAGGCGACTGGTGTCGACTTGGCTGTTTTCGGGCTCTGCCAAGCGGGCATTGCCCGAACCGGGTAGCTCTTTTTCACCCAAGGCCAAAATATTGATGCCCGTCATCTCACAAATGGCCAAATATATAGGCACCAGCGCATAGCCAAAACCAAACATGGCTAAGGCCACCACCGCGAGTTTTCGCAGCATCAGCAAGTTGGCTTGGCGCAGACCCATGGATTTGCCTTAAACGGGGTTCAACAAAGTGATCTTGGCAAAAATGCCGATGAAAAACACAGCCGCCACCGAAACCAATATGAGGCCAAGGCGGAGGTTGTTTTTTTTCTGAAGAGGCGTGGTCATGGCGAAGGTTGGCACCTTAAAAATCAGGCCACGATACGGGTAGCGTCGCGGTTGAGCTTGGGTGGTGTCTCAAAGGTGTGGAAAGGCGCGGGAGAAGGAACTTCCCACTCCAAGCCTTCGGCAGCTTCCCAAGGGCGCTGAGGGGCTGGCTCGCCCTTGCCGCGCATGGTGGGAAGTACCACAAAGAAGAAGAAATACACCTGCGCAAAACCGAAGGCAAACGCACCCACAGAAGCCAGCGCGTTGAAATCGGCGAATTGCATGGGGTAGTCGGCATAACGGCGTGGCATACCTGCCAAGCCCAAAAAGTGCATGGGGAAGAAAGTCACGTTGAAGGAAATAAGGGTCCACCAAAAGTGAATCTTGCCGCGGGTTTCGTTGTACATGACACCGGTCCATTTGGGCGACCAGTAATAGTAGCCTGCGAACATGGTGAACAAAGAACCTGCCACCAACACATAGTGGAAATGCGCCACCACGTAATAGCCGTCTTGCAACTGCAAGTCGATGGGGGCCATGGCCAAGATCAGACCGGTAAAGCCACCCATGGTGAACACAAAGATAAAGCCCACGGCAAACAACATGGGGGTTTCAAAGGTCATGGAGCCGCGCCACATGGTAGCGATCCAGTTGAACACTTTCACGCCCGTAGGAATGGAGATCAACATGGTGGCGTACATGAAGAACAACTGGCCAGTCACCGGCATGCCGGTGGTGTACATATGGTGAGCCCACACGATGAACGACAAAATGGCGATAGACGATGTGGCGTAAACCATGGAGGCGTAGCCAAACAACTTCTTGCGGGAAAAAGCGGGAATGATCTGGCTCACGATACCGAAGGCCGGCAAGATCATGATGTAGACCTCGGGGTGACCAAAGAACCAGAAAATATGCTGAAACATAACGGGGTCGCCGCCAGCCGCAGGGTTAAAGAATGTGGTGCCGAAATGGCGGTCGGTCAGGGTCATGGTGATGGCACCAGCCAACACAGGCATCACAGCAATCAACAAATAAGCAGTGATCAGCCAAGTCCACACAAACATAGGCATCTTCATCAGGGTCATGCCAGGCGCGCGCATGTTCAAAATGGTGACGATGATGTTGATCGAACCCATGATGGAAGAAGCGCCCAAGATGTGCAGCGCAAAAATAGCCGCATCCATAGAGGGGCCCATTTGCAGTGACAAAGGCGCGTAAAGCGTCCAACCGCCGCTGGGTGCGCCGCCAGGCATAAAGAAGGAACCAGCCAGAAGCAAAGCAGCTGGAATCATCAGCCAAAAGCTGAAGTTATTCATACGCGCAAAAGCCATGTCGGCTGCGCCAATTTGCAAAGGGATCATCCAGTTGGCAAAGCCCACGAAGGCCGGCATGATGGCACCAAACACCATGATGAGGCCGTGCATGGTGGTGAGTTGATTGAACAACTCGGGATTGACCAATTGCAAGCCTGGTTGAAACAACTCAGCGCGTATGCCCAGGGCCAAGACACCCCCAATGATCAGCATAGTGAAAGCAAACAGCAGGTAAAGCGTGCCAATGTCTTTGTGATTGGTCGCATAAACCCAACGTTGCCAGCCGTGAGGTGCACCGTGGTGGTCGTCGTGTCCGTGGTCGGCCCCGTGGCCATGGGGGTCAAGTACAGCGCTCATAGAAGATTCCTTGAAATAAAACGGGGTTTACTTACTTGCGGGCAGCAAGCACTTAGGCAGGCTGAACCATTTGTCCGGTCTTGTTAGACCAGTTGTTTTTGGTGAAACTGATGACGGCGGCAATTTCGCTGTCGGAAAGTTGTTTCCAAGCAGGCATGGTTAGGTTGTTTTGACCATTGAGCAAGACTTTGATTTGCTTGAGGCTATCAGAATCGAGCACCACGGCAGCACCGTCTAAAGGCTTGATGGAACCCATGCCTTTGCCTGTGGCTTGGTGACAAGATTGGCAATTGGAGGCATACACTTTCTCGCCCTTTTGCATCAACTCGGCCATGGTCCACACTTTGCTTGGGTCGTCTTGCTTGGCTGCGATTTTCTTGTTTTGCTCAGCCACCCAAGCGGTGTACTCTTGGTCGCTGACCACTTTCACATGTATGGGCATGTAAGCGTGCTCTTTGCCACACAACTCTTGGCATTGACCGTGGTAGTCGCCGGTTTTTTCTGCACGAAACCATGTGTCGCGAACAAAACCAGGGATGGCGTCTTGTTTGATACCAAACGAGTTCACTGCAAACGAGTGAATCACGTCATTCGATGTGGTGATGATGCGCACTTTCTTGTCGACAGGCACAACCATGGGGTTGTCAACCTTCAACAAATAATCGTCAGTGGCTACTGGCTTGCCGCTGTTGGACATTTCGCGCTGCGCATTGTCCAAAGTGGAGATAAAACCAATGCCCTCTCCCTCACCCTTGATGTAGTCGTAGCCCCATTTCCACTGGTAGCCAGTGGCCTTGATGGTGATATCTGCATTAGAAGTGTCTTTGCTGGCGACCACAGCTTTGGTGGCGGGCAAAGCCATCAAAATAACAATAATGAACGGCACCACGGTCCACGCAATTTCAACTTTCAGTGACTCGTGGAAGGTAGCGGCTTTGTGGCCCACCGATTTACGGTGCTTCCAAATCGAATAAAACATGACGCCAAACACCGCCACGAAAATCACCGTACAGATGATCAACATGAACCAGTGCAGCCAAACTTGCTCTTCGGCAATTTTGGTGACCGGTGGGTGAAGGTTGAGTTGACGAACTGCGGGGCCGCCAGGTAAATCGTTAACCGCCCAAGCCAAGGTGGAGCCCAAGGCAAACAAGGCAATGCATGCCTTTTCAAATTTTTTGTAAATGTTGTTCATCATGTCTGTAAAGATTCAACAAGGGGGGAAACCACTTAAACGGGACGATTCTAACCATCACATCAGTCACTGAGCCTGACACGAATCTTTCACTCTTCAGCGCTTACGCTGACTGGGGAGTTGATTGCGCAAATCGTTCACCGAAAAACGGGCGATTTCTGAGGGTAAATCTTTCTCTGGAGCCTTAAATGCATGGCCGTAAATGATTTCAAAACGCAGTGCCAAACGACCTGAACTTTGTGGGGTTATCAGAGTGTCTTGCAATGCTTTGTGCAGGCCAGACAACCAATTTTTGCCGCGCAACGCCGCAAACCGTTGCGGGTGTAAGTTACGCCCCAAACTGCGCAAGTCTGCCAACAAGGCTGGCACATGGGGATAGGTCAAAGTGATGTGTTCCATGTCCATGATGGGCTGGGCAAAGCCCGAGGCCAACAACATATCGCCCCAATCATGCATATCGGTGAAGTCATGCGCCGCGGGCGGCCAACCCAGTTGGATGTACATATTTTTGAGGCTGCGCAAGGTGTCTGGCCCCAAACATGAAAACATCACAAAGCCCTCGGGGGCCAAGCAGGCTTGCCACTGCGCCATGCAATCTTGGGGGCGAGCTTGCATATGTAGGCCCATATTCGCCCACACCATATGCGCGGGCAACTGCGGCGACAAAGCAAAGCGCGGCGCATTTTGACGCCAGCGTTTCCACCAAGCAGCGGCCAAATTTTGTCGCGCATGCAACAAAAGCGCGTCACTGGGCTCAATGACCGTGCAGGCAGATTGAGGGTATTGCTCACTGACAACCGCCTGAGAAGCCCAGCCACCCAGACTGGGTTGCCAATGCACCCAATGCGCGGGTGAGCTGCGGATGAAGCCTAACCGCTGCGCCATGCGCTTGGCCACTTCATCATGCAACCAAGCAGATGGGCTTTGCGCGGCCATTCGCTCCCAACGCTTGGCAGCCAAGGGGTCTAAAGGGGGAAGCAGTTCACTTTTTTCGAGTGAAGAATTCGCAGACATAAAGTGCTTAAGTTTGTTCAGATAAGGTGTATGTCACCCACCCCTTCAGCATACCGAAGATGGCCGCCACGCCTGAGCTTGCCGCGCTTACCCCTGCCAGGGCTGTGTCACGCCTGCGGGCAGTGGGCATGGCAAGCACTGTGCCCTGTGTGTGAAAGTTTGGGCGATATCAGCACTGCCTCGCACTGTCTTGGCTGCGCATTGCCCTCTTCGCTTTCTATCTGCGCAGCCTGCGCTACCCAAGCGCCGCCTTGGGCCAATTGTGTCGCCGCCAAGTTTTACATCTCTCCTTGGAAAGACCTGGTCAGCAACTTCAAATTTGAAAGCCAAGCCGGTTTGGCTTATTTTTTAGGCCAGCAGATGCGACACAAGCCAGCGATTGCCCAGTTGGTGCAAGCCTGTGATTACTTGGTGCCTGTGCCTTTGTCTGCCCAAAGATTGCGCCAGCGCGGCTTTAACCAAGCTTTGTTGCTGGCCCAGCAACTCTGCAAACAACGCTGTTTAGCGCAAGGCCTGATACGTTGGCGAGACACCGCAGCGCAATCGGGCTTGTCGCGTCAAGAGCGCTTGCGCAACCTCGCTCAAGCCTTTATGGTGCCGCCCCAAAGCGCACAACGCTTGCGCGGCAAGCGGGTGGTTGTGGTCGATGATGTGATGACCACGGGTGCCACCTTGCGTGCCTGCACGCTGGCGCTTTTGTCTGCGGGCGTTTTGAAAGTTGATGTGGTGGTGCTGGCCCGCACACCAGCCTAAATCCAAACCCCATGCAGCAAGCCACAATGCAGGCTTAGACAGCGAGGCAGTATGTTTCAGATTGTTTTGGTTCAACCCGAAATACCCCCTAACACCGGCAACATCATCCGCTTGGCAGCCAACACGGGTTGCAGTTTGCATTTGGTCGAGCCGCTGGGGTTTTCCATGCAAGACAAGCAAATGCGCCGCGCCGGTTTGGACTACCACGAGTACGCCAGCGTCAAACGTCACGCCAGCTGGCAAGCTTTTGTAGAGGCAGAGCAACCCAGCGTTTCGCGCAGTTTTGCCCTCAGCACGCATGGCAAGCAATCGGTATTTGCCCAAGCATTTCAGGCGGGCGACTGGCTGGTGTTTGGCGCAGAAACCAGCGGTTTAGCGACTGAAGTACGGGCTTTTTTTCAAGCCCAGAACATACTTCGACTACCTATGTTGGAAGGTCAACGCAGCTTGAACTTATCGAACGCCGTGGCCATCACGGTATTTGAAGCTTGGCGGCAAAACAGTTTTGCCATCGCGCCAGCTCAGGGGTAGCGGCGCACCAAATACTCGGCCAC
>CANLWQ010000127.1 GCA_947494405.1 Comamonadaceae bacterium
ATTAAGTCGAGACTCTAAAGTGCTCATTGGAATCAATTTCATTCCTTTGGCTACACCGGTGGCATGCTCATCTGGTTCGCGAATATCTAAGACAGTCACGCTGCTATTGCCAACCAATGAACGTGCCTCGTCCAAGCTGACTTGTGCATGAGAAACACTAACCAAGGATGTCAATAAATAGATGGAAATTAGTTTCATGTTTTTTTAAATAAAAAAGCGAATAATGAAGGCATCTGGGTGACTTTTTACACTCAAATTTCATCGAGTTATTGCACGCTTATTACACGGTCGATGGCCGCAGTCGGCAAGCTTTTCAAAATCTGATGTCGAAGCTTTGAAGCCTCAGGCCGCTAATTCAAAATTGCCCCGATTTGCCTAGGCAACCTTCTGCTGACAACATCAAGATTGCACAGAATCAGCTGTTATGGTCAACAATAATCACCAGCGTAACAAGCACCACTGCGATGGCTGAAAAGAGCGCAATACCAACAGCGTAGTAAATGGCAGCTTTGTTTTTGATTTGGCTAACACTAGATTTGTTCATATAGTTATTTCATCAGGGATTAGTGGTGGCTACACAGAGACTCAAAATATATAGCAATTTACTATGACCAATTTCAAAAAACCCAACTTTGAACTTCGACTTTTCCACATTTCATGAGGTCAATACACTAAATCTATGAGATTGATCATGGTGATTGCATGGTTCAACTACAGAGTTAGCTCAGGAATCATATTTACCTTTTGTTGAACGTTGGACGACTTGTTGACCTGACTGATCCACTTTTTGCGTGCTGGCTACCGTCAAGACCATTCCCCTTAGGCCACGATGCTCATACACATGCTCTGGGGGCGCGTAGGGCGGGATTTCATGCTGTATGGATCAATGCACAAGGCCAGACGCCGTCGTAAAGCAAGGTTAGTGCCGCAGTGCACTGGCTTGTGTTGGCCTAGCACTAGAAGTTCATATTTAAATCCAAAAGAGTCACCACGCTGGCGCTTGGTGGGCTGCCAGCAAGTCAGATGCTTTCGCAAAGCCGCGAGAGGTCCGAGTCCACCACTGGCTAAAAGAGTCGTAACGCCTGGTGACTCTTGGAAAAAGCTCAACCGCTGCCTCGCAAACCGCCAAGCTCGACAACCAAGGTGCAAGATGCGGTTCGTCCACACTGCGCACTTGGGCGGCACCTTGCAGCGCTGCGCCAAGTGCAGCCGCATCGCCTTGCCAACGCAGCGCAGCAAGTTCAGCCATTCGGCTGCCAACAAAACGCCAGCGCCGCTCGCTCCAAGGCCAGGCGCGGTGAAAGTCGGTAACAAATATGCCCACCACTAATGTGTTCGCAGAAAGATAAGTGGGCAGATTACCCAGGTTCCAAGGATGCACCAACCACACCTCCCGGCCTGCCACAGCTGCCGCGTCAGGCAGTGTCCAGCCCAGATCGAAAGGTAGTTCTGCAAAAAGGGAAGGCTCGGCATGTGCTTCTTGGGTTGGAGCGTAGTGATCAGTGCGGGACTTTCGCGTGGGTTGTCGGGCGAGCCGGTCCAATGCTTCATAGGACTGGTCAATAACACTGCCCGGGCTGTGCCAGTCGGCAGGCGCATAGCGGACAACATTGTCTGCATTGAAAAGATAAGGCTTGCTGCTGCCGGTGCCAGCCACCCACTGCCAACTCAGGTGGTTGCTGGCTAGGTCACCATCTAGAAGGTGACCGTAGAGCCAGTCTGCTGCAACCCGCCAGTCCACCTTGCGTATGTGCACAACATAGCTGGCCAGCCACATGCGGGCATGGTTGTGCAAATAGCCCGTGGCGTACAAGGTGCGCACCGCCATATCGATAACTGGCACACCGGTGTCCGCCTGACGAATATCGTCTGGTAGCTGCGCTGAGTAGCTTGTCTGGGGCAGAAGGCCTTCGCGCAAAGATTCAAAAATTTCTTCGCCCCGAAACGCCCAGACATGGCGAAAGTATTCGCGCCAACCCAGCTCGAACACGAACTTATGTTGCACATCGAGCAAGTGTTTGGCGGTCACACCCGCAAGTACCTCGGGCAGGTTGATCAGTCCATGCGTGATGTAAGGCGACAGGCCAGTGACCGCGCCATCGATAGCGTTACGGCTGCGCTCATAGTCGCCAGGTCGCACGGCACTGACGCGCTCCAAGGCAGCTTGACGAGTGGGCGGAAATCTATCAAGTATCGTCATTGGGTACCGCCAACTTCACCGAGGCGAATGGCGTCGGCTCTGAGCGTCACGGCTTGTTTTTGGCTGTCCGTCATACGCGCCACATTTTTAACCTGCAAAGCCATGCGGGCGTTTTTGGCCAACAGTGTTTCGTGCCGCATCAAAAAATCCCAATACAGCGTGGTGTAGGGACAGGCTTTTTCACCCTCACGCAGCGCAGGGTCGTAACGGCAACCCTTGCAAGGTCCCCCCATGCGCTGTATGTATTTACCGGTTGCAACATAGGGCTTGCTTGCCATTAGGCCGCCGTCGCCGTACTGGCTCATTCCTAAGGTGTTGGGCAATTCCACCCACTCGACCGCGTCTACGTAGACCGACAAGTACCAAGCGTGAACCTGCTGCGGCCGTACGCCCAGCAGCAAAGCATAAAGACCCGTCACCATCAGGCGCTGTATGTGGTGGGCGTAACCATGTTCAAGGGTCTGCGTGATGGCATCGCGTAAGCAGGCCATGTCGGTCTGACCGGTCCAAAACCAGGCGGGCAATTCTTCCTTGGCATCGAGAGCATTAAGCTCGACATAGCTTGGCATTTGCGTCCAGTAAATTCCGCGCACATATTCACGCCATCCCAAAATCTGCCGGATAAAGCCTTCAGCGCTTTGAAGCGGCGCATGACCAGTCCGGTAAGCAGCTTCTACCGATTGAACCACCTCGTGCGCACTGAGCAGCTTGAGGTTCATGGCCGAGGACAGGTGCGAGTGGTACAGCCAAGGCTCGCCAGGCCATAAGGCGTCTTCATAACGACCAAAAAGCGGCAGACGTTCGTCAACAAAGCGCTGCAATGCCTCCAAGGCTTGGCTGCGTGTCACTGGCCAAGCAAAGCTATCAAGCGTACCGGGGTGGTTGGCAAAACGCGTGTTAACCAGTGAAATTACCTCTTGCGTAAGGGCGTCCGGCTCAAATATCGCGCGGACCGGCACCGAGCCAGGGCCTTGGGGGCCAAAGGCTTCGCGGTTGTCAGCGTCAAAATTCCATTGACCGCCAGCAGGCTTGCCATCATCCATCAAGATGTTGTAGCGTTGTCGCAGCTCGCGGTAAAAGTACTCCAATCGCAGCGACTTACGCCCACTGGCGTGGTTCGCAAAATCGCTTACTGACGTAAAGAAGTGCCGGTCTTCGCAGACTTCCAGCTTCAGGCCTGCTGCCTCTACCGTGGCCTTAAGTTGCTGGAACACGCGCCAATCGCCCGGCGCGGTCATCACCACGCGCTGCGGTTTCAAACCAGCCAAATCTAACTGCAGTTTGGCCCCAAGGCTGTCCAAAGCGGCAACAGCGCTGCTGTCCTCAAGCTGGTGGTAGTGCAGCAGCCGGCCCGAGTCTCGCAGTGCCTTGGCGAAGTGACGCATAGCGCTCAAAAACAAAGTGATGCGCTGCTTGCTTGACCAAACATGGGTGGACTCTTCGTAGGCCTCAGCCATCCACACAGCGTCTTGTTCGGTGTCAAACCCGTCAAAGGCGGCTGCTTCCAAGTCGAGCTGATCTCCTAGTACCAAAATTAAATTTCTTACATGCTGCATGATGGCCTTTAAGGATGGCGGTTGTGATGGGTACTTTTTTTAAGTGTCCCCTGAAAATTCAGTTCTCAGATTCGATTATTTTTTTAAGTTGAATCACATGTTGCTTATGAGAACCTGCAATGGTTTTTTTAACGATTTTATAAATATCAAGATCAAACTCCGCATCACCAGATTCAGCCAAGCTGCACAACTCATCGTGGTTGTTGGCAATTCCAAGGTAACACCAATTGTCGATAACTACCATGCTCTCACCATCCTTGATAGCAATGGCTCCATCAAAGGGCCAAACCTGCACTTTAAAGAGGTTGAGTGCCGTTAGTAATTTCAAATGGTGCATGTCCAAAGACACCTTACCAATACAAGCGCCTTGGCACTGTTTAACTTGATAACCAAAACAGGGTTTACCAACTTCCGCTTTTTCTAAGCCCAAGAGGGCCTCGCACAGCTGGTATTTTTTGGCCACAGCTGCCAGATAACTGTTGGCTTCTTTTTTGCTGTAAAAAAGCCCGTATAAATTATCTTGGAGACCAGGCTGCAGCTGCGCATGTGTCACAAGTGTTGGCTTTTGCATGCCAGCGCTGTCTGTTATCAATTGCCATGCACATAAATCTTTTGACTTGCGCAGCTTGATATTCATGCTTGGCATGCGCTCTTTAATAAGCTTAGATTCAAGAATAAGAGCTGTCAGTTCCCCGCTGGTCTTGATCCACTCAATATGAAACACCTGCAGGGATAGCTTCATTTCTTTTCGAACTGTAAGAGCGCTTTGAAAGTGACTCATTACGCGCGTGCGCATGGCAATGCTCTTACCAATGTAGAGCGGCGCATTGTGCTCGCCGTAAAAAATATAGCAACCCGGTGCTTCGGGAATGGCATCAATCACGGACTGGTTGATATTGGGAGGAAGGCTGACAATCGCAGTCAACTGGTTGACTGCTTCTAGCAAGCGTTCTTTACCAACTTTCTGTTCACACACCCGCCAAAACTGCAACAGCAGATCAGCATCTCCCATGGCCCTGTGCCTTGAACTGACCTCTAAATGGTGTGCAGCAATGAGAGTGTCTAAGTTATGTCTGGGTTGGTTGGGAAACAGCAATCTTGATAGCTTGACCGTACAGAGCACCTTAGGGCGGAAATCTATACCCAGTCTTTTGAACGAGGCTTTGATAAAGCCGTAGTCAAACCTTGCATTGTGGGCAACAAAAATCTTGTCCATTAGCTCTTGCTTGATTTGCAGCGCCAGGTCGTCGAAGGTGGGTTGGCCATCCACCATATCTGGCGAAATGCCGGTCAGCCTTTGAATTTTTTGTGGAATGAAAGTTTGTGGATCAAGCAGGCTTTCCCATTCGATGACTTTGTCGTTGGTCAAGGTTTTGATGCCAATTTCAGTGATCCGGTCACGCTCGAAGTGAGAGCCAGTTGTCTCTATGTCTACAAAAGCTAGAACTGGTAATTTGTTCTCTTTACATTTCATTACTCAGTTCTTCCACAATTGCCAACCTATAGGTGAGATCTAAAGCCGTAAATCATCTGCTGCAGCCAATTCGAAATTGCGACAGACGATTTGCTGTTTGCGCCAATTTTTGCTCAAAAATACATAACAGTTTGTTAGTAATGTCGCTCTAATAAAGTCAACTCAAGCGTCTTAGACTAAAAGTCACCACGCCCCATACTGACATCTCATCAGACTCAATAAAAGTGATGTCTTGAAATTGCGGGTTGGCGGCTTGAAACTTTACTTCGCCGGCCTGTTTGTACAAGCGCTTGACTGTCAAGTCGTCGTTGATGGCAGCAATCACCACCTGCCCGTGCACAGGCTCAATTGAACGATCTACCACCAGCAAGTCACCGTCATAGATTCCGGCCCCAGTCATGGACGAACCTCGTGCCCGGAAAAGAACTGTGCTCGCAGGGTTAGCAAGTAGGTAGTCTCAGCGAAACCGCCTTCTAAACAGTTTTGGCGTCAAAAGCCATGTATTCAAAATAATTACTCACAAATTTGAATCGTGTTTTTTGTTCATGTTTTGTATAGATATTTTAGATTTATTCGAAAATTCTACAAATAATTCATTTTTTGTCTAAGTTTTTTCTTAACAAAACCTATTCATATGCTAATATTTGTTCATCGGATTTAAATTAACCACTTAAGGAGTTCCCAAATGAACAAATTCATCACAATGCTTGCCTGTTTGGTCGTATCAAGTGTTACATCTGCTGCAACAAGCAACGCATCATCTTTTGACAAAGACCCTGATATTTTGCTGGCCAGCAACGACAAAACTTGGTCTTATGCCGCTTACAGCCCAAATGGTCTGGCCAATGTCCGTGAATTTCACGACATG
>CANLWQ010000128.1 GCA_947494405.1 Comamonadaceae bacterium
GCACACCAGCGAAAAAGACACCGGACAGATTTACATGCCTTTTGTGAACTGGGGTTTGTTTGTGTTCATTGTGTTGGCCGTGGTGATGTTCAAAACCTCCAGCAATTTGTCGGCGGCTTACGGCATTGCGGTGTGTACCGATATGTTGATCACCACCATACTGACGTTCTTTGTCATTCGCTACGCATGGAAATACCCGTTGTGGCTGTGCATCAGCGCCACTTCTGTGTTCTTGGTGGTGGACTTGGCGTTTTGGGGCTCCAACATGCTCAAGCTTGCCCACGGTGGTTGGTTCCCCTTGTTCCTTGGCGGCATGATTTTGATATTGATGCTGACCTGGCGTGACGGTCGTGCTTTGTTGCACCACAAGACCCGCGACGAGGCCATGGATTTGCCATCATTTTTGGATGCCTTGTTCATTGCCCCGCCTACCCGTGTGGAGGGCACCGCGGTGTTTCTCACCGCTGAAGACGGCATCGTGCCCAACGCCTTTTTGCACAACTTAAAACACAACAAGGTGCTGCATGCGCAAAACCTGTTTGTGTCGGTGCGCAGCCATGAGATTCCGTGGATACCTAATGACAAGCGCATCGAATTAATAGACATGGGCCACCAGTGTTGGCAGGTCATGATCCACTATGGCTTCAAAGACGACCCGGATGTGCCAGGTGCCCTGTCTTTGCTCAAAGGCCAAGTGGGTGAAATCCACCCCATGAGCACCAGCTACTTCCTCTCACGCGACAGCATCGTGCCCACCGTGGGTGGTGGCATGGCGCAGTGGCGGGAAAAGCTGTTTGCCCAGATGTACCTCAACGCCAGTGCGGCGGCAGACTTTCTTAACCTGCCCAGCAACTCGGTGATTGAAATGGGCAGCAAGATCGAAATTTAATCGCCGGGCGGGCGCATCTGGCCCGCCTGTACTGGTAACCTAGGGCGTATGAACTTTTTGTTTATCACCGACCCACTGGGCGGCTTCAACCTTGATAAAGACAGCAGCTTGGCCATGATGCGCCAAGCTCAAGCGCGGGGCCATGCGGTGTGGGTTTGCGCAACCCCCGACATGCACTGGCAAAGCGGCCAGTCAGTCAGCGCCAGCATGCAGCGCCTGCGTTTGAAAGAAAACACCCAAGACTGGTATGTTGTTGAAGAAACCCGTGACCAAGCTTTAAGTCAAATGGACGCGGTGCTGATGCGTAAAGACCCGCCTTTTGACAGCGAGTATTTTTATGCCACACATTTGCTCAGCCAAGCCGAGCGTGAAGGCGCCAAGGTTTTCAACCAGCCTGGCGCACTTCGCGAGCACCCCGAAAAACTGGCGCTGATGGAGTTTGCTCAGTGGACCACGCCCACCTTGGTCACTCGCTCGTCCGAGGCAATTCGCGCTTTTCATGCCCAGCACCAAGACATCATCTTGAAGCCTTTGGATGGCATGGGTGGCATGGGCATTTTTCGGGTGCGCGCAGACGGCTTGAATTTGGGCAGCATCATCGAAACCTTGAACCAAGATGGCGCCACCTGCGTCATGGTGCAAAAATTTGTGCCGGCCATTGCCCAAGGCGATAAGCGGGTGTTGGTGATTGGCGGCAAGCCCGTGCCCTATGCTTTGGCGCGTATTCCCCAAGGCAATGAGGTGCGCGGCAATTTGGCGGTAGGCGGCAAAGGCGTGGCGCAAGAGCTAAGCCCGCGGGACTCAGAGATTGCACAGGCCTTGGGACCGGTATTGGCCGCACGCGGTTTGCTGCTGGTGGGCTTGGACATCATTGGTGACTGCTTAACCGAAGTCAATGTCACCAGCCCCACCTGTTTTCGCGAAATTACGGATCAAACCGGCTTTGATGTGGCTGCCATGTTCATGGACGCCTTGGCGCATGCCCTGACCGCACCGGCACATTCAGCATCTTTGGCTTGGCCAAAGCAATGAAGTTGTTTATCGAGCAGCAGTTGTTTGAGCCTTACGCCCATGTCGCACTGTCGCGCATGGCCGCCATCAAACCGTTTGAATATGCGCAAACCCGTAACCACTTGAGTGGCGCAGTCACTTTGTTGTCACCCTACTTAACCCACGGCTTACTGACGGTGCCGCAAGTGGCGCAGCATTTATACAAAACCCATCGTTTGGGCGTGCAGCACAAGTACATGTTTGAGTTGGCGTGGCGAGAATACTTCCAGCACCTGCATGAGGTTCTGGGCGACGACATTTTGCAGAACTTGCATGAAGGCGTGCTGCCCGATGACGCTTATGTGCAGTCTTTGCCCGACGATGTGCGCCATGGTGCAACCGGTGTGCCAGTGGTCGATCAGGCGGTGCGCCAGTTGTATTTCACCGGCTATTTGCACAACCACGCCAGACTGTGGTTGGCCAGTTACTTGGTGCATATACGCAAGGTGCATTGGCGTGTGGGAGCCGACTGGATGTACGGTCATTTGATCGATGGGGACTTGGCCAGCAACCACCTCAGTTGGCAGTGGGTGGCGGGTACGGGCAGCCACAAACCTTATTTGTTCAATGCAGACAATGTGGCTGTGAATGCGCCCGAGTTGTGGCACAGCCCGCAGACGGTGATAGACAAAGACATGGACATCATCCAGATGATTGCCCACAGTCGCGCCACATTCACCCAAGCCTTGTCTCAATACACGCCTGTCGAGGAACCCGCCTTGCATGTCCAGCCTACAGACGAGGCGGGTTTGGTCGCCAGTGGTGTGGCTGGGGACAAACTGGCGGGGCGCGATGTTTGGTGGATACACCCTTGGGCTATCTCTGAAGACATTCCCACCACCTTACCCTCGGATGTGATTCGCATCGCTGCTTGTTGGCAGGGTTGGACCGCGCAACGCCCTTGGAGCCAAGCGCGCTGGCGTTTTGTCGGCAAGGGCATGAACGAGGTGGCTTCACATTGCTGGTTTGAACCAGACCAGCGTTTGATCAGTTTGTTCGCCGCTGCCAAAAGCGTGCATGTCTGGGATCACGCTTGCTTACCCCACTGGCCTGGCATTAACTGGGTGCGCCATGCGCCACCGCGTCTTTGGCCGCGCCAAGCCGAGCGCAGCCCCTCGTTCTCGCATTGGTGGGGCAAGGTGACGCGCTACAAGCTGTCGATTGCGCAGCTGCTCAGGCCCCAACGCTAGCGGGGTTTTTTCAGGCTGCCGCCTTCGCCTTCAAACGCCAAGCGTGTAGCAAGGGCTCGGTGTAGCCACTGGGCTGAGACTCACCTTTGAACACCAAGTCGAGTGCGGCTTGGTAGGCTTTAGAGGTGCTGAAATACCCGTTCATGGGTTGGTAGAGGGAGTCGTTGGCGTTTTGCTTGTCAACCACCCCAGCCATGCGCGCGAATGTGGCGCGTACCTGCGCCTCGCTCACCACGCCGTGGTGCAGCCAGTTGGCGATGTGTTGACTGGAAATACGCAAGGTGGCGCGGTCTTCCATCAGGCCCACATTGTGAATATCGGGCACTTTAGAGCAGCCCACACCTTGGTCTACCCAACGCACCACATAGCCCAAGATGCCTTGTATGTTGTTGTCCAGTTCTTGCTGCCGCTGATCCTCGGTCCAATCGGGCTTGGCTTGCACCGGAATGGTGAGCAAATCGTGCAGCAAGATTTTGTGTTGTTTGTCAGCGTCGATTTTTTCGAGTTCTTTTTGCACATTGCTCACCAGCACTTGGTGGTAGTGCATGGCGTGCAGCGAGGCCGCAGTGGGGCTGGGCACCCAAGCGGTGTTGGCACCGGCTCTGGGGTGGGCGATTTTTTGCTCCATCATGGCTTTCATCAGGT
Organism: Comamonadaceae bacterium; assembly: GCA_947494405.1. GTDB lineage: Bacteria > Pseudomonadota > Gammaproteobacteria > Burkholderiales > Burkholderiaceae_C > Limnohabitans. The sequence goes on from CANLWQ010000128.1 coordinate 3,775, forward strand.
CGGGCATGGCCCACATGCCTTTGCCAATTTGCGCCTTGCCCCGTAAACCGCAGGACAAACCCACCAACACATTGTTGCGCTCGTAAGCGGCAATCCAAGCGCTGCTTTTCATATCGCCTTTGCGCAGCATGGGGCCGGCCAGCATGGCGGTATGTATCTCGTCGCCGGTGCGGTCTAAAAACCCGGTGTTGATAAAGGCCACGCGGCTGGCCGCTGCTGCAATACAGGCTTTCAGGTTGACGCTGGTGCGACGCTCTTCATCCATGATGCCCAGCTTCACCGTGCTGTCGGGCAGGCCCAAGATCTGCTCCACACGGCTGAACAATGTGGAAGCAAACGCCACTTCGGCGGGGCCGTGCATTTTGGGCTTGACGATGTAGACCGAACCGGTGCGGGAATTGCGAATGCCGTTGGCGCCGTGGCCTTGCAGGTCGTGCAAGGCGATGGTGGTGGTCACCATGGCGTCCATGATGCCTTCAGGAATTTCGTGCATTTGCCCGTCTGCGCCTTGGTACAAGATGGCGGGGTTGGTCATCAAGTGACCTACATTGCGTAAAAACAGCAAGGCACGGCCATGCAGTGTGATCTCGGCTTGGCCTTGGGGCGAGTGGTAAACACGGTCGGGATTCAAGCCGCGTTTGAAGCTGCTGCCGCCTTTGCTGACCTCTTCAGTCAAAGTGCCCTTCAAAAGGCCCAGCCAATTGCTGTAAGCCAGCAGTTTGTCTTCAGCATCTACTGCGGCCACCGAGTCTTCCAAGTCGAGTATGGTCGACAAAGCCGCTTCCACCACCAGATCGCTCACGCCCGCAGGGTCGGTGGCACCAATCGGGTGTTGGGGGTTGATTTGAATGTCTAAATGCAAGCCGTTGTGAACCAGCAAAACCGACGAAGGATGCGAGGCCTGGCCTTGGTAGCCAACGAATTGTTTGGGGTCGGCCAAGCCGCTGGTTTTGCCGCCTTGCAGTGAGACTTGCAAAGCGCCTTTCACCACCGCATAGCCCGTGGAGTCAATGTGTGAGCCGCTTTTCAGAGGCGCTGTGCGGTCAAGCACATAGCGTGCGTACTCGATCACTTTGGCGCCACGTTTCTCGTTGTAGCCCGGGCCTTTGGCGCAGCCCTCTGCTTCGGAAATGACGTCGGTGCCATACAAAGCGTCGTAGAGCGAACCCCATCGCGCATTGGCGGCATTCAAGGCATAGCGGGCATTGAGAATGGGCACCACCAACTGCGGCCCGGCTTGGGTGGCGAGTTCGGCGTCCACATGGGCTGTGGTGGCTTGAACCTTGGCAGGCACGGGTACCAAGTAGCCAATCTGTGCCAAAAAAGCTTGGTAGGCGGCCATGTCGGCGATAGGGCCTGGGTGGGCGCTGTGCCACTGGTCTAAAGCGGCTTGCAAGCGGTCCCGCTCGGCCAGCAAGGCCAGATTTTGCGGGGCCAATTCACTCACCAGCGCATCAAAGCCGCGCCAAAAAGTGACGCTAGACACGCCGGTGCCTGGCAGAACGTGTTGATCGATGAATTGGTAAAGAGGAGTAGCGACTTGGAGGCGGTAAACAGAGGTACGAGCGGTCATTGCGGGTGAACCCAAAGGAGAAACATTGAAAAAAACCCAAACAGGCAAGCCCACTATTGTAGAGAAAGGCCAAAGTCGAGTAGCGTATTGCACGGCCTCGTAGAATGGGTTGATGCTTTTGGTTCAACATGATTTGCAATTGGCTTTGGCGCAGGCCTTAGAGGCGCTGATGCCTGGTGCTTCGGCCAAAGCGGTGCTGGAGTACCCCAAGGTCGCTGCCCACGGAGACTGGGCGGTAACAGCGGCCATGCAATTGGCCAAGCCTTTGCAACGCCCCCCACGTGAAGTGGCTGAAACTTTGCGCCTGTCACTGCTCGACTCGCCAGCGGCCAAGCGCTGGGTACAAGCCATCGAGATTGCCGGACCAGGTTTCATCAATATCCGCTTAACAGCTGAGGCACAGCAGCAAGTGGTGCGTGAAGTCTTGCAGCAAGCCGATGCGTTTGGCCGCCAAGTCGCCAACGGTCAACGCTTGTTGGTGGAGTTTGTGTCTGCCAACCCCACCGGTCCCTTGCATGTAGGCCACGGTCGCCAAGCTGCTTTGGGCGACGCGATTTGCAATTTGTTCGACACCCAAGGCTGGTCAGTGCACCGCGAGTTTTATTACAACAACGCGGGTGTGCAAATCCACACCTTGGCGGTGTCCACGCAGTGCCGCGCACGGGGCCTCTCGCCCACCGACGCGGCTTGGCCAGAAAACGCTTACAACGGCGACTA
>CANLWQ010000129.1 GCA_947494405.1 Comamonadaceae bacterium
AAGGCGCGCGCATTGCCGGGGTTGGTTTCCAAATGCAGCACGCGGTTGGCATGGGCATAAAGCACCGGGTCGCTTTTGACTTGCTCGTAGCTGGGCAAGCGAATCACTGAGCGTTCACGCGGGGGTACTTTGATTTTGCCGGTGCTGATGGCCGGGTTGGGCACAAAGTTCAAAGGCGAAACAGTGAAGCCGGTTTTTTGATTGGCTGCATCTGCCACAGCCTTGGCTTCGTCGTCGCGTGCGCAAGTTTCACCCTGTGCTTGGGCTTGTTCGCTGACCATCAAATACGGGTTCACATGGGCTTCAATGCGCCCTGGCGTGTCCACTTCAGTGCTGTTGATTTCAAACCAATCCGCAGGCGTGTTTCTCACCAAGAAAGCGGTGCCGCGCACATTGGTGATGTCGGCAATCGGTTCTTTGGCCGCAATGCGGTGCGCCACTTCCACCAATGCGCGTTCAGCGTTACCGTAGAGCAGCAAATCGGCTTTCGCATCGACCAAAATGCAACGGCGCACCTTGTCTTGCCAATAGTCATAGTGGGCTATGCGGCGCAACGAGGCCTCTATGCCGCCAATGATGATGGGGACTTCGGCGTAAGCCTCGCGACAACGCTGGCTGTACACCAACACACTGCGGTCGGGGCGCTTGCCGCCCACACCACCTGCTGTGTAAGCGTCGTCGCTGCGGATTTTGCGATCCGCCGTGTAGCGGTTGATCATGGAATCCATATTGCCGGCGGTCACACCAAAAAATAAATTCGGTTTGCCCAGCGCTTGAAAAGCCTCGGCACTGTGCCACTCGGGCTGAGCGATGATGCCCACGCGAAAACCTTGGGCTTCCAACATGCGGCCAATCACGGCCATGCCAAAACTGGGGTGGTCTACATAGGCGTCGCCAGTGACCAAAATAATGTCGCAGCTGTCCCACCCTAAAGTAGCCATCTCGGCGCGGCTCATAGGCAAAAAAGGCGCTGTGCCAAAACGAGCCGCCCAGTATTTTCGGTAACTGGTCAGTGGCTTGGCAATGCGCTGGAAAAAGGAGACGTCTATAGGTGCGTTCATGAGCCGCTGATTCTAGTTGGCGCAGCTGTTTTGCCTTTAACATACCCTCGATGTCCTTCGAAAGCTTGGCTATATCCAAAGCCCCCCGCTCCCGCACCGACTTGTTTTTATCCTTCACCTGGCTGGGTTTGCAAGGATTTGGCAGCGTCTTGGCCGTGGTGCAACGTGAATTCGTCGACCGCAAACAGTGGATGACGCCGTCGGAATTTGCCGAGGAATGGGCGCTGGCGCAAACACTGCCCGGCCCGAATGTGGTGAATCTCTCGGTGATGTTTGGCGCCAAACACTTTGGCCCTACCGGTGCCTTGGCAGCCATGGCGGGCTTGTTAGTGTTCCCCGGACTGCTGATGCTGGCCATTGTGCTGAGCTTTCAAGCCTTTGCCCATTTGCCTATAGTGGCCTCGGCATTGCACGGCATGGGTGTGGCCGCTGCGGGCATGGTGATGGCTGCAGGTTGGCGCTTTGGACCCAGCCTTCTTCAACACCCCATAGGCTGGCCCTTGGCTGTGGCTTTGACGGTGGTGAGTTTTGTCTTGGCGGCCTTGATGCACTGGCCGCTGGCACATGTGATTGGCTTGGTGGGCCTGGTTTCTTTTGGCCTCACATGGTGGCGCTTGAAAACCAAGAACAGCAAATGACTTTGGCGCTTTTCTTAGACCTGTTTGTGCATTTCTGCATGTTGTCGCTGCTGGCGGTGGGAGGCGCTTTGGCCATCGTCCCTGAGATGCACCGCTACTTGGTCACCGACTTGCAACTGCTGACGGAAACCACCTTCAGCCAATCGGTGACCTTGGCCCAAATCGCGCCGGGGCCCAATATTTTGCTGGTGGCTGTCATGGGTTGGAATATCGGCTTGCAAGCCGCGGGCGGGTTTGAAGCAGGCTGGACAGCCATGGGCATGGGCGTACTGATGGCAACCAGTTTGCTCACCGCAGCAGTGCTGCCCTCCTCGCTGCTGAGTTACTTCACGGTGAAGTGGTTGCAGCTGCACCAACATGCGTTAAGCGTCAGGGCGTTTCGATCGGGCATGCTGCCCTTGGTCATGGGCCTGATGCTGTCAGCGGGATGGTTGTTGCAAACCGCAAGCAACCCGCAAATGGATTGGCGCTTGGTGCTGGTATGCGCAGTCAGCATGCTGTTGGTGTTGAAAACGCGTGTGCACCTGCTGTGGTTGATGTTGGGTGGTGCGGTCGTGGGTGCGGTCTTGGGTTTATGAAACCCATGCCAGCGGTTGTGAACCCCCAACCCTTGATGAAAGAGATGGGGGGTGAAGTTCTAAAGAACCTTGTTAAGCAGCCAAACGCTCAGCCACCAAACGTTTGCCGGTGTCCCCGATCATGATTTTGCGAGGAAGTTTTTCCTCAGGAATCACGTTTTCAAGTCGGATCACCAACATACCATTGACCACATCCGCAGATCGCACCACCACGGTTTCAGCCAAGGTGAACTGGTGTTTAAAGTCACGGGTGGCAATACCTTTATGCAGGTATTCACCATTGGACTGAGCCTTGACTTTGCCCTCAACCACCAGTTTGTTGCCCTCGGCAGTGATGTCAATTTCGTCTTGCCCAAAACCCGCGACCGCAATTTCAATCGCATAGTCGTGTTGGTCTAACTTGACAATGTTGTAAGGGGGGTATGACGTCGCACGCGAAGTCGATTCTGCAGTTTCAAACTGCTCAAATGCATCGATCAGTCGCTCAAAGCCAACCGAACTCAACAATAAATTACGTCCAAATGAATAAGCCATGAAGTTCTCCTTAAATTAAGCAAGTGAATCAAATTCCCAGACCCCTAAGGCATCTGGTCTTTTAAATCTAAGGGTGCTTAGAGAAGTTTCAAGAGGGTATTTAAACTCGGCGCTGCCTGACCGTTTCATACAAACAAATACCGCTGGCCACCGACACATTCAAACTCTCCACGCCGCCTGCCATGGGGATGCGCACCAGTTGATCACAAGTTTTACGGGTGAGTTGGCGCAGGCCGTCGCCCTCGGCACCCAAGACCCAAGCGGTGGAGATTTTCAAATCCACGTCATAAAGGGTTTGCGGCGCGTCGTCGCTGGTGCCGGTGATCCAAATATTGCGCTCTTTAAGTTCATTCAAGGTGCGGGCTAAATTGGTGACCATGAAATAAGGCACAGTTTCAGCAGCACCACTGGCCACCTTGGCCACGGTGGCATTGATACCCACCGCATGGTCTTTGGGGGCAATGACTGCATGCACACCCGCGCCATCGGCAACCCGCAAACAAGCACCCAGGTTGTGCGGGTCGGTGATGCCATCAAGCACCAACAACAAGGCCGGCACATCGGAGGGCAAAGCCTCCAAACACGCATCCAAAGATTTGGCTATGTCTATGGCATACACGCGTGCCACCACACCTTGATGCCCATGGCTGCCCGCCAACTGTGCCAAACGCGGCCCATCCGACTCCACCAATTTCACCTTGGCTTCTTTGGCGCGTTCTTGAAACTGGCGCATACGGGCATCGCGGCGGGTCGGGTCGATAAAGACCTCGATCACAGACGCTGGCGTGGTTTTCAGGCGCACCCCGACAGCGTGAAATCCAAACAATACCTTGATCGGGCTGGCCATGTGTAATCCTTTTGAAAACTCAATCCGCTGGCGCTTGCAAATCTGCCAACGGGTGTGCAGACAAGGGCCAAGGGCTGATAAAAAACGGCGTCACCATGTCAGGGCTGACCTCTTCTATGTGTGCAGGTGACCATCGTGGCGAATGGTCTTTGTCTACCGCCAAAGCACGTATGCCTTCAACGGTATCGCTTTGCGCGGGTGTACGCTGCAAATGAAGGGGATGGAAACTGTGGCGAACCATGTCGCGCTCCATGCGCAATTCGTCACTCAAATTCATCTGCCTCGCCCTGCGCACTTGCATCAGCGTGACGGCCAGCATCAGCGGTGAGCGCTTGTGCAAAGCATCCAAAGCGTGTTGGTTGTTGGAAGCCTCTAATGCTTTGACAATGCTTGGCACATCAGAAGCCGCAAATGCTTGGTTCAAGCTGTCGGTCCACCAAGAGGGCTGGTGATGTTGAGCGTCCTGTGTCGCAGCTTGAAAGCCTTGGGTGAACTGCCTTAAAGCCTCAGCCGGTTGAGCCCAGTTTAATTGGGGCAACTGTGCCCACATCTGGCTCAACTGCTGGCTATCAACCAACACATCTGCCAAGCCCGCATACACCGCTTCAGCGCCATTGAGCATATGTCCTGTCAGCCCCAAATACTCGCCCAAAGCACCTTGGCAACGGCTTAAAAAATAGCCGCCGCCCACATCAGGGAACAGACCTATCATGGTCTCGGGCATGGCCATCTTGGTGCGTTCGGTGGCAATACGCAAACCAGCACCTTGCGCCAAACCCATGCCGCCGCCCATGACCACCCCGTCCATGAACACCCAACAAGGTTTGGTGTAGTGATGAATCAGGTGATTGAGTCGGTACTCTTCGGTGAAAAAATCTTCTAAGCGTGGGTCGCCAGCCAATGCAGCGGTATGAAAAAAACGTATGTCACCGCCGGCACAAAAAGCACCGAAAGCGCCCTCTTTGCCCATGCCACGCATGGCCACGGCTTGTACCCGGTCATCGCCCTGCCAGGCCAGCAGCACATGAGAAATACGGCGCACCATGTCCAAGGACAGCGCATTCAAGGCTTTGGCTCGGTTCAAAGTGATGAGACCTACCTGCCCCTGTACCTCGGCCAACACATCACCTTGCGTCAAGACCGCCAGTTCTTTCATTTGTGAATCTCCAAGTAGCCGCTTCATTCAAAGCCAAGGCAGCCAAAACCAAAACACCGCCCAATAAAACGGACAAGCCAGGTTGTTCGGCTGCACCCCACCAAGCCCAGGCAATGCCAAACAGCACTTCAAGCAAGGCCAACAAGGCCACCTCATGCGATTTAAGCACCTGCGCCGCCCACACCGCCAACAAGCAAGGCAAGGCCAGTTGAAACAAACCCAGACCCGCCAACCAAGCCAAGTCAGCTGAACTGGCGACACCCGGCAAAGCCCATGGCGCGGTGTAAAGACTGGACAACAAAGCACCTACCCACACGGCGGGCATGAAGTCTGCAGGCGCTTCAGAGGCTTGCAAATGTTGCACCACATTCCATTGAACCGCGCCTGCCAAGGGAACGCACAGGGCGACCATCATGCCTTTCAGATGTTGACCGTCTTCGATTTGCACTTGGCTGATAAACATAAAAGCCATACCCAAACCCGCCACCAGCATGGCCCACCAAGTGTGGGGGGCAAGCTGTTTTTTCATGACAAAGCGGGACAACAAAGCGGTGAGCATGGGCCCCACCGCCATGGTGATGAGCACATTGGCCACTGTGGTCATGGTCAAAGCCAGCATGAAAGCGGTGAACATCACCGACCAACACACCCCTGACAACCAAAAAGTTTTTTGCCGCCAAGGCAGCTGGCGTAACAACTGGCGACCTTTGAGCAGGGGGAGCAAAACACTCAGCGAAACCAGCGTGAAAAAGCTGCGCCAAAACGTCAGCTCAACACCTTGGGCATGGGTCATTTGTCTGGACACCAGCCCTGCCATAGACCACAGCAAAGTAGCCAACACCATCAGGCCTAAGGCTTGGGTGTGGCTGAGCTTAAAGGGCATTGAAGCGAAAATCAGGAGTCGCGGCTGGCACGTTTGCGCTCATGCTCTTTCAAAAAACGTTTGCGCAGACGCACACTTTTGGGCGTGATTTCCACCAACTCATCGTCGTCAATGAACTCGACGCCGTACTCTAGGGTGAGCTGAATCGGTGGCGTGATTTTGATGGCGTCTTCCTTGCCGCTGACGCGGAAGTTGGTCAACTGTTTGGTGCGCGTGGCGTTAACCACCAAATCGTTGTCACGGCTGTGTATGCCCACAATCATGCCTTCATACACAGGGTCGTTAGGCTTGACAAACATACGGCCACGGTCGTCGAGCTTGCCCAAAGCGTAGGTGAAAATTTCACCGTCATCC
>CANLWQ010000130.1 GCA_947494405.1 Comamonadaceae bacterium
AAACTATGTGCAAGAAGGCGTGGACAAAATCGCGGCACTTCAAACTGTGGCCGGTTTGGTGTGGCACTGCATAGGTCCCATGCAAAGCAATAAAACCCGCTTGGTGGCCGAGCACTTCGACTGGGTGCACAGTGTGGATCGCTTGAAAATTGCCCAACGCTTGAGCGAACAACGCCCCGCCCATTTGCCACCCTTGCAAGTGTGTTTGCAAGTCAATATTGATGGCGGCCCCACCAAAGCCGGCGTGGCACCTGCGGACGCGCTGGCTTTGGCCCAAGCGGTGGTGGCCTTGCCGCGGCTGCAGCTTCGCGGTCTCATGACCATCCCAGATGCAGTGGAGGGCTTTGATGCTCAAGTGGCGGTGCATGCCCAAGCCAAGCGCTTGTTGCTTGAACTGCAAACCACCTTGGCCTTGCCTCAGTTTGACACCTTGTCCATGGGCATGAGTTCCGATTTGGAGGCCGCTGTGCAAGCCGGCAGCACCATGGTGCGGGTGGGGACGGCAGTGTTTGGCGCGAGGTAAAGCACCTGAGCGAAGCCATCGCTGATAAGCCGTCACGCTGTGCCCGCCCGCTGCTCACCGCAGCAAAGCTGCGATGTTCGCTATACGGGCAGGCACAGCATGACGGCTTGTGTGAATGAAGTATCTGGTGATGCGTGGGTCATATCCAGCGCCAGCGTCAGGGCGTTGGGTGAGTAAAAAAACAGTCCCATTAGGGTGATGCGCAGGCTTAAAAAATTGGGTTGCGCGACAGCGCAAACAGGCCCTGTGTCACCAAGCCCGTGCGGTTTTTTTCATCAATGCCGATGCGCCAGGACATCCCCATCTGCGCCTGCGCCACCAGCATGATCACCAAGGACAGGCCCATCAACACCCATCCCAGCGCGGTCCACGTGGGCGTTTACAGCGCCCCCCACATAGCCGTAGGCGTCGTCGCGCTTACTCAGCACCAAAGGACTGATGTCTGTTTTGCGGTACACCACCACCGATCGCCAGACAAAGGTCAAGCCAAAGTAAAGCAGAAAAAAAGCCAGAAGTTCCATGGTTTCCCTCGAATGCTGTCAGTAAAGGCGCACAGTCTAGGTTGGATGAAGCAACCCTATTCTTGACCTGCCAGCAGGGCGAACTAAAGGCGGTGTTTGGGGATAGGTAAAGCACCGTCATTGCTTAACCCAAGGGCAAAGCAATCGCAGTCATAAGAGGTTTCAGTTTTTCAACGCTCACCGTATCCATTTATTGCCGTGCATATGACAATAAGTCGATGAACATTGAATCAACGTGGCATCTCTATATCCAACGCAGCGTACTGTGTTGGTTGGCTACGGTTGATGCGCATGGCCAGCCCAATGTTTCACCCAAAGAAGTCTTTGCCGCATTCGATGAACAGCATCTGGTCATCGCGCACATTGCCTCTCCCATCAGCGTCAGAAACATTCAGCAAAACCCCAAAGTCTGTGTCAGCTTGATTGATATTTTTGTTCAAAAGGGCTGGAAGCTGCGAGGTCATGCCCAATATGTGAATGCCAGAGACGAGGCGTTTCATGCCTATGCCAAGCCCTTGCTGGCGATGGCAGGGGACAAATTCAAAATTCAAGGCGTGATGGTGGTCAAGGTTGAACAGGCGCACCCCATCTTGGCACCGAGTTACCGTTTTTACCCTGACAGCACTACCGAAGAGGGACAAATCGATGCGGCGATGAAGGCTTATGGTGTGCGTGCCTTCAAGGTGGTCTAGCTTTCTTCGCGAAGTAACAGATTGACAGAAAAGAAGTGCATAGATCACGTATTACCGATTAATATATGGTAATACTATGGAGATTGTTCATGCCCACCACCCTCACACTCAAAGGCCAAGTGACCATTCCAAAACATATCCGCGATGCCTTGGGCTTGATGCCTGGGGCGCAACTCGACTTCGCCGTCAATAGCCTGGGCGAAGTGATCTTGCAAAAAGCCGCTGGCAATACGGCGTCATCCAAAGACAGGTTTGAACTTGCCAGAGGCAAGGCCCAAATCAAATGGAAAACCAAGGATTTGATGAAGCTCTTGAGAAGTCCAGACTGATGTTGGTGGATACCAATGTGTTGCTGGATGTCATTCAAGATGACGCCACATGGGCGGACTGGTCGATTTCGCAGTTGCGTAGTCAGGCCAAGGTTCACCAGTTGGTGATCAACCCGGTCATTTACGCGGAAATATCCTTGGCATTTGAACGAATTGAAACGCTAGACAAGGTCTTAGAGGACATGCAACTGCCCCTGATGGAGCTACCCAAGCCTGCGTTGTTCTTGGCTGCCAAGGCATTTCTGGCTTACCGGCGGCGCGGCGGTTTAAAGCGCAATGTGCTCAGTGATTTTTACATCGGTGCACATGCCGCTGTCATGGATTGGCCCGTGTTGACGCGTGACCGCAGCAAATACGAAACTTATTTTCCGGTGGTCAAGTTGATCGCGCCTTAAAACCTCGGCAAATCCGGATGTGCAATCTGCCCGCCACGCACCAGCATCTTGCCGTACTCGGCGCAGCGTTGCAGGGTGGGAATGACCTTGCCGGGGTTGAGCAAGCCTTGCGGGTCGAAGGCGCGTTTCACGCCAAACATTTGCTCGTTTTCTGCAGCTGAAAACTGCACGCACATGGAGTTGAGTTTTTCCACGCCCACGCCGTGCTCACCAGTCACCGTGCCGCCCATGGCGACGCTGGTTTCCAGTATGTCTGCGCCAAACAGTTCGCAGCGGTGCAGCTGATCGGGGTCGTTGGCATCAAACAAAATCAGTGGGTGCAAGTTGCCGTCGCCTGCATGAAACACATTGGCGCAGCGCAGGCCGTACTTTTTTTCCATTTCGCCAATCGCCAGCAAGATGTCGGCCAAGCGTTTTCGCGGGATGGTCGAATCCATGCACATGTAGTCAGGGCTGATGCGCCCGCTGGCCGGGAATGCGTTTTTGCGTCCGCTCCAAAACTTCAGGCGTTCGGCTTCGTCTTTGCTCACCGCAATGGCTGTCGCGCCGCAGCTTTGCAGCACCGCGCTCATGCGGCCAATTTCTTCTTCCACCTCTTCGGGCGTGCCGTCGCTCTCGCACAGCAAAATCGCCTCGGCATTCAAATCGTAGCCGGCGTGGACAAAGTCTTCCACCGCCGCGGTCATGGGCTTGTCCATCATTTCTAAGCCGGCGGGGATGATGCCAGCGGCAATGACGGCGGCCACCGCGTCACCAGCTTTGCGCAAGTCGTCAAAGCTGGCCATGATGCAACGCGCCAGTTGCGGCTTGGGGGTGAGCTTGACAGTGACTTCCAAGGTGATGGCCAGCATGCCTTCGGAGCCCACCACCAGTGGCAGCAAATCGAGGCCGGGCGCATCCAACGCGTCGCCACCGAACTCTATGGGCTCGCCATCCATGGTGAAGCCTTTCACCTTCAGCACATTGTGCAGGGTGAGGCCGTATTTCAAGCAATGCACGCCGCCGGAGTTTTCCGCCACATTCCCGCCAATGGTGCAAGCGATTTGGCTGGACGGATCCGGCGCGTAGTAGAGGCCCAAGGGCGCAGCAGCCTCGCTGATGGCGAGGTTGCGCACACCGCACTGCACCACCGCGGTTCGGCTGTGCACATCCATTTTCAAAATCTTGTTGAACTTGGCCAGCGACAAGGTCACGCCTTGGGCATGCGGCATGGCTCCGCCCGACAAACCCGTGCCTGCGCCGCGTGCGACCACGGGTACACCCAGCCTATGGCAGGTGCGCAGCACATCTTGAATTTGCTGGTAGGTCTCAGGCAGCACCACGCACATAGGGCGTTGGCGGTAGGCGGTGAGGCCATCGCATTCATAGGGCGTGGTGTTTTCGCCAGAGGACAACAGCGCGTGCGCGGGCAATACAGCGCGCAAAGCCGCGAAAATCTGTTCACGCGGCACATTCGCGTCAGCCAGGGAGGCTTTTTCGGCAGAGAGTATGGCGTTCATCGGGGGTTAAGACGGTCTAAAACCACTACTGTAACGGCCTGCGAGGGTTTCAGGGCTTGCCAACCGATTGCAGGGTTTCTTCGATCACATCGCCATTGGCCAGGATGACGCGTATGCGGGCGGGCAAAAAGCCGTGCACCGGACTGAGCCAAATATCAATTTTTTGGTCGTACTCCTTACGCGGCAATCTTTGGAGTCTCAAGCTGTCTATCTCGCCCAAGGGTAATTTGATTGTTTCTGTACCCAGCACAGCAAATGTCCATACCTCGGCTTGCTTGGCTGACACCACCTGAAAGCTGAGTTGCTGACCCTCGGTGCGCAGCGCAGGCGTGCCAGCCATACCAGCAGCCAGTTGTACAAACAAGCTGACGCGGTCTTGGGCACCTGCTTCAATGGCTTGGCTAGGCGTGTTGGCGCTGTAAATCAGCAAGCCCTTGGCGCGGTCGAAATGCGCGGCCTGCTCTTGGCGACGCTGATCGCCAAAGCGCGTAGGCAGCAAGCCGCTTGCGCCCATCTGCCCCACGCTGGTTTGACTGACTTTGCCAAACACAAAGGCTTGTATCTCGTGGCGCAGTTGATAGCTGTTGTCTTGGTGTTTCCAACTGATGTTGGCGCTGGCGGTATAGCGCACGCCCTTGGAGGTGCCGCTGAGTTCATACTGAAGCAAGCTGGGGGCTGGCCATATGAAGGTTGCCTGCGTGAGCCATGCGGGCACGACAGGCGCTGGCACAGGGGGCGCTGGTTCGGGCGGCGCTTCTGCCGCCACAGGTGTTTCAATAAGCGGCGGGGGAGCGGGCTCTGCAGTTGGCGCGGGCGGCGCAGGCGTTATGGGCGCCTCAATCACTTCAGGCGCTGGGTTGGACGCGAGCACAGGCTCTTCGGGCACAGCGGGGGCGTCTGGTGTGTCTAAGCGCGCTGTGGCAGCTGAGTTGGCCGGAGGTGGCGCCACCACCTTGGCTATTTTGGAAGTGGGGGCCTTTGTTGCAGCAGGTAAAGCGCTGAGCTCAGACTGTGCTTTGGGTGCGGGCACTGACAAGCGCAAATGGGCAACCGTTGGCAACGCAGGCTGCTCGCGCACGCTCAGGGAAGTGGAGAGGGTTTGCAAGCCCAGCAAATGCACAGCGATAACCAGCGCCACCAAGCCCCAGACCCAAGGGCGCGGCAACAATGACGCTGTATAGAATGCTTTCATGAAACTGGCTACTTACAAAGACGGGTCTCGCGATGGGCAACTGGTGGTGGTGTCGCGTGATTTAACCACTGCCCATTATGCGAGCGGCATCGCCTCGCATTTGCAACAGGTCTTGGACGACTGGAACTTTCTTTCGCCTCAACTGGAAGATTTGTCGCAGACCGTCAACCAAGGCAAAGCTCGTCACGCTTTTCCTTTTGACCCCAAGCTGTGCATGGCCCCTTTGCCACGCGCTTACCAATGGGCTGATGGCTCGGCCTATATGAACCATGTGGAGTTGGTGCGAGCTTCCCGCAACAGCGAGGTACCTGCCAACTTTTACGAAGAACCCTTGATGTACCAAGGCGGCAGTGACGATTTTTTGGGTGCTTGCGATCCGGTGGTGTGCCCCAGCACCGATGACGGCATCGATTTTGAAGCCGAGGTGGCGGTCATCACCGGCGACGTACCCATGCAAGCCAGCCCTGAGCAAGCCTTAGACGGCATTCGGCTGGTGATGCTCGCCAACGATGTGTCGCTGCGTCGCCTCATCCCCAACGAACTCGCCAAAAACTTTGGTTTTGTGCAAGGCAAACCCGCCACCGCCTTCAGTCCCGTGGCCGTTACCTTGGACGAATTAGGCGACGCGTGGGAGCAAGGCCGTTTGCACCTGAGCATGCGGGTCGACTGGAACGGCAAGCGCGTGGGCATGTGCGAAGCCGGCCCTGAGATGACGTTTCATTTCGGTCAACTGATTGCGCATTTATGCAAAACCCGCAATGTGCGCGCGGGAAGCATCATCGGCAGCGGCACCGTCAGCAACAAGGCGGTGGAGGTTGATGGCCGCAAAGACTGGCCCAAGGGCTATAGCTGCATTGCCGAAAAACGCGCCATCGAAGCCATCTTGGACGGC